>NZ_NCWQ01000116.1:0-10068 GCF_002156885.1 Flavobacterium sp. AJR
GATTTATTGTATGAACAGGCATTCTATGGTTTGGTTAGTTAGTAAAGAAAAAGCCTTTTTTAAATACTTTTAAAAAGGCTTTTTACTTAAGATTTTTAAAAAGAAAATTTTAAACCATTAAGAAATTAAGTTTCATTAAGTATTGCTCTTGTTTTTTTAAGCTAAAAATTAAATCCGTTTGAATCTGTGTCATCTGTGTTCATTTTTTTGAAATTATATGCTAAAAAAAGTACGAGATTAAATATTTAAAACTTAATGAGCTTAATTTCTTAATGGTAAAATAAAAAATAAATTATGAGCTTATATTCTATAAATACGAACATTATGATGCAATGCTGCCAGATGAAAATCCTTCCCTGTTGCAGAAGTTGCTGTTATTTATAAAATAATATTTTGAGCTCTTTTGTAACATCTACAAAAGGGTTTTTTTATGCAGTTCATTTTCAATTGCTATACTTTATTTAATAAGAAATATAATTTAACCCCCCATAAAATTATGAGTTCACAAATCGTAAAACAGAACCCTTTTCAATCGATGATTGATCGTTTTAATATAGCAGCCGACATTCTTCAACTGAATGAATCGGTTAGAGAAAAATTGCAAAGACCAGAGAAACAAATAGTAGTTAATTTTTCGATTACACTTGATAATGGTACAGAACAAAATTTCGAAGGTTATCGCGTAATTCACAACACTGCTTTAGGACCATCTAAAGGAGGTATTCGTTATGATACTGCTGTTAATCTGGACGAGGTTAAAGCTCTTGCGGCCTGGATGACATGGAAATCGGCTGTTACAGGAATCCCATTTGGTGGAGCCAAAGGCGGTATTATCTGTGACCCAAGATTGCATTCTAAATCCGAATTAGAAAAAATAACACGAGAATATACTAATGCTTTATCAGATATTTTTGGTCCTGATAAAGATGTTCCGGCTCCAGATATGGGAACTGGTCCAGATGAGATGGGGTGGCTAATGGATGAGTTTTCATTAGTTCATGGCAAAACAATTCATGCTGTTGTAACTGGTAAACATTTGCATTCGGGTGGTTCCTTAGGTAGAGTAGAAGCTACTGGTAGAGGGGTAAGTATTATTAGTATTCTGGCGCTTCAAAAATTAAAATTAAGACCTGCAAGATCTACAGCTGCCATTCAGGGGTTTGGAAATGTTGGACTTCATTCGGCTTTGTTTTTATTCGAAAAAGGACTGAAAATTGTTGCTGTTAGTGATGTTTCTGAAGCTTTTTATAATCCAGAAGGAATTAATATTCCTGAGCTTATTTTGTATTATAATCTAAATAATAAAAGCGTTAACGGATATCCAAATGCAGTTGCTATAAAACATGAAGATTTATTATTATTGGATGTAGATGTACTTATTCCTGCTGCCAAAGAAGATGTAATTACTGCTGTAAATGCTGGGGATGTTCGGGCAAAAATAATTGTTGAAGGAGCAAACGGACCAGTTTCTTCAGATGCAGATAAAATCTTGCATGAAAATAATGTTTTGGTTGTGCCAGATATTTTAGCAAACGCGGGAGGAGTTACGGTATCCTATTTTGAGTGGCTTCAGAATTGTCTTTTAGAGTCCTGGAAAATCAGTCAGATTAATAAACGCTTGGAAGATATACTGGAGAAAAGTTTCGAAACAGTTTTTGCTACTTCAAGAAAATATAAAGTAACACCACGTATTGCAGCTTATATAATTGCTTTGCGTAAAGTCGCAGATATTCAGGCTGTAAAAGAGATTAAATTGATTGAGAAAAAATTCAAACAGAATTAAATTTATTAGATACTAATTTGACTTTCAACTAGATTAAGATTATTTCCATTGGTTACATATAATCAATGGAAATGTCTTTTTCTTAAAACTTTCAATTATTTACAAGAACTCTTTCCCTAAATACGAACATACTTTTTAAAAAATGGAACACATTAATTTTTTGGCGTTTGCTATGCCTGCTTTTTTTCTTTTTGTGTATATCGAGTTTCGACTTGCACAGCGAAGTAATAGGCCCGAATTTTTTAACTATGAAAGCTCTGTTTCGAATATAAGTATTGGTATTGCCGAGCGGCTAATCAACCTCTTTATTGCTGCTAGTTTTTATCAATTGTATTATTGGATTTATAATAATTATAGGCTTTTTGAGATACCGAGTAATTTTTTAGTATGGATAGGATTGATTCTCGCTACAGATTTTGTTTGGTATTGGTATCATAGATTAGGGCATGAAGTAAATTTTTTCTGGGCGGCTCATATCGTACATCATCATAGCAGTGAATTCAATTTTACAGCAGCAGCAAGAATAACTACTTTTCAGGCAATTATCCGTACAGGATTTTGGTGTGTTTTACCATTTATAGGTTTTCATCCCAAGATGGTTATTACGATGCTTATTGTGCATGGAGCTTATTCTTTTTTTACACATACTCAGGTTATAGGAAGAATAAAATGGTTAGAATATGTTTTTGTTACCCCATCTGTTCATGGAATACACCATGCTTCAGATGAGAAATACTTAGATAAAAACTATGGAGATATGTTTACGTTTTGGGATCGCATTTTTGGGACTTTCCAAGAAGAGGAAGAAAAACCAAAATACGGACTGACTCATCCATTAAAAAGCTATAGTTTTCTTTGGCAGCATTTTCATTATTATTTTGAGATTTATGAATTATGGAAACGGTCTAAAGGATTTAAAGACGGTTGGAATGCTATATTTGGAAGTCCTGCTGATATGGATCAAGATATTCGTCCAATTTTAGAGAAACGATTTTTGCAAGACAAAGACAATCCTAGTCATCGGCTTAAGTTCAAGAATTATCTTTATTTACAATTGGGAGTAAGTACCTTTTTGCTAACAATTTTTACCTATTATTTTGATTCTTTGGATGCATCCGATAAAATATTTGTTTTATCTTTTATTATTATTACGCTTATTAATTGTGGTGCTTTATTAGAACAACGCAAATGGATTTATTATCTAGAATATTTTCGCATTTTTATTTGTACAACTTATTCTTTATATATCGTAAACGAAGTTGAATTTTTTATTATCCCTGTTATTATAATGTTTTTAGCAGAACAGGTTTTTTCTTTGGGAGAAAAATACCAAAATGTCGTACTTCAGTTAGAAACATCAGAATGAATTATAAAGAAATGAGATTTTAAAAGCACTTCTTTTTGAAAGATTTTTTTTTTGCCACAGACTTTTGCTGATTAGAGAGATTTACTTGATAACAATCTGGTTATATCTTTCTTTGATTTAAATAAACTGTGGCTTTTTTTATATTGTTTTGAGAATTAATATTTTTCTACAAAAACTTCATTATAAATTATTATTTATTTTTCCCTTTTAATGCTTCGAACTTTAATACTTTAGATTCTTTACTTTTTTTATGTTTTTTAAATAATGTCCGAATCTATGGATTAAAAAACTTTTAGTGGTTATTGTAACTATTGTTTGTGAGTAGATTTGTATTTTAAATTGTAGGGTAAACAATTTTTTTGAATTCAATTTTATTTTGGGCTTTTGTTATTAGTTAGAAAATGAGGAAATTTTGGTTTCCTCATTTCTATTTTTAGGAGGATATTGTATTCTGTTTTTTTATCTAAAAGATTCATTTAATCTTTTTACCATTTTAATGCCTTTTGGTTTTTATTTCTTTCGGCTACTCTTTTACTTATTTAAACTTCTGCTAAAAAACATATTAATAGGTGTTTTTATAATCGCTCTATAGATTATTATTTAAAACTTTTCTTATAAACGAGTATTGTCCTATTCTATAAGTTTAAAAACTTTTATTGGTAAAAACAGATATGCTTAAGGAAGACCTTTGTAGTCTCAAACTAACTGTGTTTGAGGAAATAAATGAAGAGAGTAAGATTTAATTAAATCTTACTGTGATCTGATTTAAGATTTTTTTATTTCTACAATAAATTAAAAACACATAATAATTCAATTAAATAATAAATCATATGAAGAATAGATTACTCCCTTTGCTTTTTGTTTTAGGTTGTTATTCCGCTTACTCACAAGTAGGTATAGGGACACTAACACCAAGTACTTCATCGCAACTAGAAGTTTTTGCTAGCGATAGAGGTATCCTAATTCCAAGAGTTACATTAACAAGCTCAACGGATATTACTACAATTAAAGATGGTAACAAAGAAAGTTTGCTGGTTTTTAATACTGCAACTGTTTCTGATATTAAGCCAGGTTACTATTACTGGTATGAAGGTAAATGGAATAGAATTACTATTTCAAGTGAAGCCACTGGAGGTAGTGGTGGTGTTGTTGGAGGTAATGGTGTTCCAGGTAATAGAGGAGAAGCTGGGTATCCTGGTGCAGATGTAAGTATTTATACAGATCAAGTATCTGGTATTGTTTATGTGCAAAATATAGATGGAACTTGGTCTACTCTTAATGGTAAAAATGGACTTGACGGTAAAAATGGAATTGCTGGAGGCATTGGCTTACCGGGAGAAGCAGGTTTAGATGGAACAATTCAAATGTATATTGACCAGTCTACTGGTATTATATATATAAGAGATCCAAAAAACAAAGATAATTGGATTCCGTTAAGTGTTAAGAATGGAATTGATGGAGTTAATGGTAAACCAGGAACTGACGGTGTATCAATACCATCTGGATCAACAATTGTGATTGATAATACTACAGGTACTATTTATGTATTGACACCTGGAGCAGATCCAACTGACCCTGCAAGTTGGACTTCAATTAATGGTAAGAATGGACTTGACGGTAAAAATGGTTTATCTGGAGGTAATGGAGTACCAGGAGCAGAAGGTACAGCTGGAATAGATGGAACAATCCAAATGTATATTGATCAATCTACAGGTATTGTATATGTAAGAGACCCTAAGGATACTACCAAATGGATTCCATTAACTGGTGAAAGAGGTATAGATGGAATTAAAGGTATAGATGGTGAACCAGGTAAAGCGGGTACAATTACTACACTTGATGCTATTGTAAAAGATTCTAGTGGAAATATTTATGCTTACGTAGGATCTGATGGAACGATTGCGGGTCGTGATGCTGAATGGGCAGCAAAATCTCCAAATTGGGTTAAAATTAATGGCTTAAATGGTGAAGCTGGAATTCCAGGTACTGACGGAGAGCCAGGTACACCAGGTTCAATCACTACACTTGATGCAATTGTAAAAACACCAAGTGGTGATATTTATGCATATGTTGGGGCTGATAAAACAGTTACGGGTCGTGATAAAGAATGGGTTGATAAATCTCCAAACTGGGTTAAAATAAATGGATTAAATGGAGAAGCTGGAATTCCAGGTACTGACGGAGAGCCAGGTACGCCAGGTTCAATCACTACACTTGATGCAATTGTAAAAACACCAAGTGGTGATATTTATGCGTATGTTGGGGCTGATAAAACAGTTGCAGGTCGTGATAAAGAATGGGTTGATAAATCTCAAAACTGGGTTAAAATAAATGGATTGAATGGAGAAGAAGGGATTCCAGGTATTGATGGAGAGCCTGGTACGCCAGGTTTAATCACTACACTTGATGCAATTGTTAAAACACCAAGTGGGGATATTTATGCTTACGTAGGAACAGATAAAACTGTTGCTGGTCGTGATAAAGAATGGAGTGAGAAATCTTCAAATTGGGTTAAAATAAATGGCTTAAATGGTAAAGAAGGAATTGCAGGTGCAACAGGGGAGCCAGGTAAAGCGGGTTCAATTACTACGCTTGATGCAATTGTAAAATCTCCAAATGGTGATATTTATGCTTATGTAGGAACAAGTCAAACTGTTGCAGAAAGAGATGCAGAATGGGCAGAAAAATCTCCAAACTGGATTAAGATCAATGGTTTAAATGGTAAAGAAGGAATTGCAGGTGCAACAGGGGAACCAGGTAAAGCAGGTTCAATCACAACACTTGATGCAATTGTAAAATCTCCAAATGGTGATATTTATGCCTATATAGGAACAAGTCAAACTGTTGCAGAAAGAGATGCCGAATGGGCAGCAAAATCTCCAAACTGGGCAAAAATTAATGGACTAAATGGTGAGAGCGGAATTCCAGGTGCCGATGGTGAACCAGGTACTCCAGGGTCAATCACTACGCTTGATGCGATTGTAAAATCACCAAATGGCGATATTTATGCTTATGTCGGGACTGATAAAACAGTTGCAGGTCGTGATAAAGAATGGGTGGATAAATCTCCAAACTGGGTTAGAATTAGTGGTAAAGATGGAGTTGATGGAGCTCCTGGTTTAGCTGGAGGTCCTGGGGCGCCTGGTGATACAGGTGTTATAATTCCAGAAGGTACTACAACTTGGATTAATACAACAGATGGAGTTATCTATGTAAAAGATGCTGTGGGAGAATGGATTGCTGTAAGTGGAAAAGTAGCACCTAATAACATTTTGGGAATACAAGTAATTAGTGATGATTATGTAGTAACAGTAGATGATTATACAGTTATTGCAGAAAACCTAACTAAAGATATTACGATTACACTTCCAGATCCAGCTTTAAGCAAAGGTAGAATATTAGTAATAAACCAGTTTGATATGGTAAAAGCAGATGACACACCTATAGTGGTTAATTTTAACCATGAAATACGCTATTCAAGTAAAGCCAGATATACATATATGGCAGGAAGTTTATTTGGAGGAGCAACTGCAGGAAGTATGAAAGTTACGTTACAATCAAATGGAGTAAACTGGTACGTAATTACGTATACTATGTAATTTAAATTATTATTTACTTATAGTTCGTAAGCCTGGTCATTCAATTGACCAAGGCTTATTGGCTATGGCTAGAAAAATAACGTTAAAAATTAAGAACAATGAAAAAAAATATTTTAGTATTATTAATAACAATCTTGTCTTTTGCGCAGGTTTTTGCGCAAAATGCAGATCCCATAGGAATAGGAACCCAAAAAGCGGATGCATCTGCGGTTTTGGAATTAAAGTCTTCCAATCAAGGATTTTTGCTACCTCGTTTAACTACAGAGCAAAGAGATGGGATATCAAATCCAGCAGTTGGATTGACAATTTTTAATCTAGAGACTAATTGTATAGAGAGCTATACTGGTGAAGACTGGGTAGGTAACTGTGGTACGCCAAAGGCAATGGTTAAGATTCTTAATTGTGATAGCGATGTTGTTATTGCAGGAGATTTTAAAGAAGGACAGAGTGTGTCTAATACAACTCTTACCTTAAAATTAAATGTAGAAAAAAAGGGATCGTATATTATCTCTGTAGCTGCAAAACCTGATAATGGGTATTATTACAATGCTTCGGGTACGTTCTCGAGTACTGGACCAGTAGAGCTTATTATTGGAGGAATGGGATCTCCTAAAGCGGAAAGAACTGCATCAAATCCAGATAAGATTTATATTACCATGAATGATGTAGAGTCTACTTGTACAAAAGATATATTGGTAGCACCTTCGGCTATTGCTCCTATGTTTGCTCTTAATGGAGTAAGTTCTAATGGTATTGGAATTGTGAATTCACCATTGAATTCTTCAACAAACTCAATTACTATTTCACTTAGTGGAAATACTAGTGCATTTGGTTCTACTTATAGTATTCCAGCTGTTACAGTTAATGGAATGACATTTGGACCATCTTCTGGGACCTTTACTCAAAACCCAATGACAATTACATTAACAGGTAGAGGTACGCCACTTGCTGGAGGAACATTTCCAGTTACTATAACTTCGAATGGTACATTAACGCCAAATTCTGTAACCATGAATTATACAGTAGCTTCTCCTAATTTAAGATTAGTCGATTTTAATGGAGGTGGTTATGGTGCTAATTCAGGAGAGGCACTGGCTCTTATAAAAGCCGCTGCAAATTTTGGTACTTCTACTACTAGTATAGTAAAAGCACAAGGATTTACTGTTTCTAATAGTGGTAATATGGCAAGTACCGTTGCGAGTAAACCAGATATTATCGTAGTGCATTATCCGTATAATATGAATACAGCTGAAGCAACTTTGCTTAAGGGATATCTTGATGCGGGAGGAGTAGTACTTTATTTTACTGAATCTGGTAATACTCAAGTTGCTTTGAATGTTGCAACAATGATGGGGTATCCAAGTAATATTCTTACCAATTCAAATGTTACACAAGCGAGGGTAGAACAGTTTAACGCTGTTAATGATCAAATCATCAAAGGCCCTTTTGGAGATTTAACTGGCTTAGGCTGGGAAGATGATGGTGGTGGTGGTAATGCCATGAAAGGTTTCCCAGCTGGAGCAATTGTTGATTATAATACCAATGCGGGAGGTTCAAGAGTGTTTAGGGCTACAGGAACTAGTTTGTTCTTTGTAGGTGATGGAGGTTGGTTAAACCGAAATTTACTTGATGGAACTACACCAAAACTTAGTGGAAACGGAGGAGCAAACTCTGCATTATGGGGTAACATTATGGCATGGGCAGTAAGCAGAGCTACTACAAATGGAATAAATTATAAACCATAACTTTAAATTGGGTTTTATTAAACAAGTAAGGGCAGTTCAGAAATGAACTGCCCTTACTTGTTTATGGATGTAAATCTTCGGATGTTTTTTTAGAGTTTTAAATGAACTGCGTCGATATGTTACAGTGTTAAAAAAAGCATTGATAAAAGAAAAATTTGTTGACTTTTTCTTAGAGGAATCATTTTGTAGTTCATTTTTATTGTTTTAATAATTAAAAAGCTGTTTTGTGTTATGAATAATGGGTTAGAGTAATAGGTAGATATTGATATTTTAAATGGTGTAAGTGTCTTATTTCTATGTTTTAAAGATTTTGTAAGTATGCCTTAAATTGTAAGTATAAAAACTTTTAAGGGTATAAATAAGTTTTGTTTACAGGGAACTTTGTGCTTTGAAACTAAGTGTTTAATTATGAAGAACATTGATGTTGATAATGTATAGAAATTAATTCTATAAAGCAATTAAAATAGTAGAAAATCTATGATGTCAGAATGTGATTTGTCTTTTCGTGCAACAAGATCCTATACTTTCAATTCTTTATTAATTAACTTAATATCAAGTTATGATGAGGTTTTTTGCAGTAGAATCAATTTCGATGAAGTAAATAATTTTAATAACCCATTAAAGATTAAATAATATGAAGAATAGATTACTCCCTTTACTTTTTGTCTTAGGTAGTTATTCAGCCTACTCACAGGTAGGAATAGGAAAACTAAATCCAGATGCTTCAGCTCAGCTGGAAGTATATGCTACGGACAAAGGTATGTTAATCCCAAGAGTTACATTAACAGGCTCAACGGATATTACTACAATTGCAAAAGGTAACAAAGAAAGTTTACTGGTTTTTAATATGGCGACTGTATCAGACGTTAAACCAGGTTATTACTATTGGTCTGTATCTGATAATAGTTGGCAAAGACTTGCTATTTCAAGTGAAGTTACTGGCGGGATCGCTGGTTTAGCTGGAGGTCAAGGTGTTCCTGGTGACACGGGAGTTACTGTTCCTGCGGATGCTATTGCTTGGATAGATACTGCTACTGGTTATGTATACATTAAAGATGCCAATGATAAGTGGGTAAAAGTAAGTGCTAAAGATGGAGTTGATGGAGCCACTGGTTTAGCTGGAGGACCTGGAGTTCCTGGTGAGGCTGGAGTTACACCACCTGCAAGTACTACAACTTGGATTGATACAACGACAGGTGCTATATATGTCTATAATCCTACTACTAAAGAATGGGTTAAGGTAAGTGGAAACAACGGAAAAAATGGTATTGCTGGTATTAAAGGAGATCCTGGAAAGGATGCTACTAATATTCCAGCTGATGCTACTATATTGGTAAATGAAGATGGAGTTGTATTTATCAAAGATCCTAATACAGGAAACTGGATAAGAGTAAGTGGAAATAATGGAGTTGATGGCGCAGCTGGTTTAGCTGGAGGTGCTGGTATCCCTGGATTAGCTGGAGTTACAGCACCTGCTGGAACTACTGCTTGGGTTGACACTACAACAGGTTATATCTATGTTAAAGATGCCGACGGTAAGTGGGTTAAAGTAAATGGAAAAGATGGAGTTGATGG
>NZ_NCWQ01000117.1:0-9976 GCF_002156885.1 Flavobacterium sp. AJR
GACCTTATAAAATTCTTTTGTAAATTGTAGCTAAATTTTCAAAGCTGTTTTTGCGATTTAATCATAAATACTTCTTCTTTTTGGAAGTCGTTGAGATTAAAAGCAAAGAGTAAATACAGTAAAAAAGCAAAAGCTTAAATTCCATATAAACAAATAGTATCCGTAATATGAAAAATTTAATATTGATCAGACATGCAAAATCAAGTTGGGAAGCACCTTTAAAAGATTTTGACAGACCTTTGGTAAAAAAAGGAATTCATGATGCTCATGACGTTTCAGCTAGTATTTCAAAATTTCTTCCTAAGACCTATTTGATATGGAGCAGTACAGCTGCTAGAGCTGTAGAAACAGCACTTATTTTTGCACAAAATATTTCATACCCTATAGAAAGTATCATTTATAAGGATGAACTTTATACATTTGATGAGAAACATTTGGAAAAGGTTATCAAATCATGTAATAATGCTTTCGAAAGTGTTATTCTTTTCGGACATAACGAGGCTATTACAAATTTTGTTAATAAATTTGGGGATGTTTTTATAGATAATGTTCCCACATCAGGTTTTGTATCATTACAGTTTGATACAGAAAGTTGGGACAAATTAGATAAAGGCAGAACTCTCAAAACCATTTTCCCCAAAGATTTAAAATGAATACAGTGTACGAACAAAAATATATAGACCGAGAAAAAAGTTGGTTGGCTTTTAATGCAAGAGTATTACAGGAAGCAGCCGATATTACAGTACCACTTTTAGACAGATTACGTTTTTTAGGAATATTTTCGAATAATTTAGATGAATTTTTTAGAGTTCGTTATGCAGCCATTCGAAGACTAAGTCTTTCAGGGATTTCTGGCGAAAAATATTTGGGTGGAATATCTGCCCAACAATTGGTGAAAGATATTACAGAGATCGTGATTCAGCAACAATCTGAGAGCTTGAGGATATTAAGTAATATCGAAACAGAACTGGAAACAGAGAATATCTTTATAATTACTGAAAATGAAATTACAAAAGATCAGGAAGAGTTCTTAAAGAACTTTTTTATTGAAAAATTAAGTCCGGAACTCGTTACAATTATATTAAATGATTTAGCCGAATTTCCTGTTTTAAAAGATACTCTGGGTTATTTGGCAGTGCGTTTAGAGATGAATCATACCGCAGAAGTGCGATATGCAGTAATCGAAATACCAAAAACTATTAATCGATTTGTAGTTTTACCTTCGCATGACGATAAACATTATATTATCTTGATAGATGATGTTATCCGACACAATCTTAGTAGCATTTTTACCATTTTTGATTATAAAAGTGTTTCGGCACATATGATAAAAATTACTCGCGATGCCCAATTAGATATCGATAGTGATTTGAGTAAAAGTATGCTCGAAAAAATAGCAACATCAGTTAAAGATAGACGAATAGGTGAACCAGTTCGTTTTATCTATGACCAATTGATAGAACCAGATACGCTGCAGTTTTTTCTCGAAAAAATGAAAATCATTTCTACAGATAGTATTATTCCTGGAGGAAGATATCATAACCGACGTGATTACATGAATTTTCCTAACTTGGGGAGATACGATTTGTTATACAAAACAAATGTACCATTGCCAATTCCGGGATTGAGTATGGAAGGAAGTATTTTGGAAAAAATCGGTAAAAAAGATTATTTGCTAAATGCTCCGTATCAGTCATTTTCATATGTTACAAAGTTTTTGCGTGAAGCGGCTTTAGATCCAAAAGTTACATCAATCAAGATTACATTATATCGTTTAGCAAAGAATTCCCAAATTATTAGTTCTTTAATTAATGCTGCCAAAAACGGAAAAAAAGTAACTGTACAAATAGAGTTACAAGCAAGATTTGACGAAGCTTCGAATATTTCGTATGCAGAGCAAATGCAAACAGAAGGAATAGAACTTATTTTTGGAATAAAAGGACTAAAAGTACACAGTAAAATATGTGTAATCGAAAGAGTTGATGAGGATAAAACCAAAAGATACGGGTTTATTTCGACAGGAAATTTCAATGAATCAACGGCTAAAATTTATACCGATGTAACATTGTTTACCAGTCATCAGCAAATCTTAAAAGATATCTCCAAGATATTTGAATTCTTTGATATCAATTATAGAGTACATCGTTATAAGCATTTAATAGTATCGCCACATTATACAAGGTCAAAATTTGTAAAATTAATCGACAGAGAGATTCTACATGCTTTGGCTGGTCGTAAAACCTATATAAAACTTAAAATGAATAGTTTATCTGACTTTAAAATGATAGATAAATTATACGAAGCGAGTAATGCAGGAGTAAAAGTACAATTGCAAGTAAGAGGAATTTGTTCCTTAATTCCGGGAATTCCGGGAATGAGTGAGAATATCGAAGCCATAAGCATTGTCGATAATTACTTAGAACATTCCAGAGTTTATATTTTTGGTAATGCCGGATTGACTGAAGTGTATATTTCATCAGCCGATTTTATGACCAGAAATCTAGACGGAAGAGTAGAGGTAACTTGTCCAATTTATGATCAGGCAATAAAAAACGAGTTAATAGATAACTTTAATATTGCTTGGAAAGGGAATGTAAAAGTGCGTTTTCATTCTTATAAACTGGATAATAAATACAAAGCGAGAAATCATCACGCCATATTTAGAGCACAATTAGAAACATATAAATATTACCAAAACAAAGTAAATGCTATAGAAGAAGTTGTGTAAAACCTAATAAACACTGCTTTTATATCAAGATACTTAATTTCAAATCATAAGCGAGAATGATTAAAATAACAAAATATGGAGCAATCGATATTGGATCAAATGCCATGCGATTGTTGATTGTCAATGTGGTAGAACAAGAGGGTAAGGAACCTCAATTTAATAAAAGTTCCCTGGTTCGTGTTCCAATTCGTTTAGGTCAAGATGCCTTTACAGTTGGAGAAATATCTGAAGAAAATATTGAAAGAATGTGTGATGCAATGAAGGCATTCAATCTTTTAATGAAAGTACATAAAGTAGAACGTTATATGGCATTTGCTACATCGGCAATGAGAGAAGCTTATAACGGTAAAGAAGTGGTGGCAATCATCAAGAAAAAAGCGGATATAAAAATTGAGATTATCGATGGAAAAAAAGAAGCAGCCATTATTGCTTCTACAGATTTACATCATTTATTAAAAACAGATCAGACTTATCTTTTTGTAGATGTTGGAGGTGGAAGTACAGAGTTTACATTATTCTCTAATGGGAAAATGGTAACTTCAAGATCATTTAAAGCAGGAACAGTACGATTATTAAACGGTATGGTTTGCGATGTAGTTTGGGATGAAATAGAAAAATGGATCAGAACAAATACTGAAGAATATGAGGAAGTAACCCTTATAGGGTCAGGAGGAAACATCAATAAATTGTTTAAAATGTCGGGGAAACAACAAGAGAAGCCGTTGTCATATATTTATATGAATTCGCAATATGCTTTCTTAAATTCTCTAAGCTATGATCAGAGAATAGCCGAATTAGGACTTAATCCCGATCGTGCCGATGTTATCATTCCCGCAACAAGAATTTATCTTAATGCAATGAAATGGAGTGGAGCAAGACAAATTTATGTTCCTAAAATAGGTCTTTCTGATGGTATTGTAAAAGCAATGTATTACGGTAAAATTTAATTTTTTTGCCACGAATTTCACGAATTAGCACGAATTGTTTTTTATAATAGGAATAAAAAATTTGTGAAAATTTGTGTAATTTGTGGTTGATTTTATAATATAATAGATGAATAAAACGAGATTAGAGGCTTTTAGCGATGGTGTTTTGGCAATTATAATTACCATAATGGTTCTTGAAATTAAAGTTCCCCATGGAGAAAGTTTTAAGGATTTAATGCCTCTTTTTTCTAAATTTATCAGTTATATTTTAAGTTTTATCTATATCGGTATTTACTGGAATAATCATCATTATTTGCTACACGGACTCACCAAAGTCAATGCTAAAATTCTTTGGGCAAATTTGCATTTACTTTTTTGGCTTTCATTAGTTCCTGTTTCTACAGGCTGGATGGGAGAACATAATTTTGCCAAACCTGCAATGACTTTATATGGTTTTACATTGCTATTGTCTGCAATTGCTTATGTTATTTTGCAAAAGATTATTGTTTCGAGCGAAGGTAAAAATTCGGCTTTAGCCAAAACATTAGGTAAAGATTTAAAAGGAAAAGCTTCTATGGTTTTGTATGCTATAGGAATCATTAGTTCTTTTTATAACGAATGGATTTCTGGAGCTTGTTATTTTATAGTAGCATTATTATGGTTGATTCCAGATAAAAGAATCGAAAATATTTTTATCTCAGCCGAAAAAGCAATCGATTCATAAAACCTCACAATTCTTTCCGCTTTACTTTACCCATAATAAAACATAATGAAATCAATATTTCAATCTCTTCAGATTTTACCTTCGGATGAATTAGACAAATTAGATGGTTTAATTACCAAGAGGAAATTAAAAAAAGGAGATTTTTTAATTCAGGAAAGTCAAACATCCAAAGAGATAGTTCTGATAAAATCGGGTGCTTTACGCTCTTTTTATATCAATAACGAAGGAGAAGAAATCACAAACTGCATTACATTCGAGAATGAATTTATGTCTGCTTTTGCTAGTTTTATTACCCAAAAACCAACCGAAGAGAATATCCAGGCATTATTTGATACTGAACTTGAAGTGATAAGTCACGCCAGTATTGAACACCTTTATGAGAATAGTATATATTGGCAAAAAGTAGGGCGAATAATAGCCGAAATGCAATATATAAACTTAGAACAACGCATTTTATCTTTTCAAAAACTAACAGGAAAAGAGCGATACGAAACACTTTTTAAAAATCATCCTAACTATATTCAGTTAATTCCGTTGCAATATTTAGCTTCCTTTTTGGGAGTAACACCAAGGCATTTAAGCCGAATTAGAAAAGCTATTTTATAGGACATTTGTCTAGTTACTGAGAGGTATTACGTCATTAATTTTGCTGAAAACAATAGTAATGATGAGAAAAAATATTTTAGTAATTGGAGGAACAGGATTAGTAGGCAAAGTTATTTTACGTATTCTTAAAGCAAGAAATCCTGATTACAATCTATTTATAGGGAGTCGTCAATTAGGAAATACGGCTAATGATTTGGTTATTGATGTGAATAACTCAAAAACATTTGATTCGATTACACACAATAAAATCGATTTGATAGTAATGTGTACTAAAGATAGTAACAATGCAGTTTTACAATTTGCAATACAAAACAAACTCGATTATATTGATATTACAAAACCAACTCCAGATTTAACGGTAGCTTATAATTTGGCTATAGCAAATAAGCAAAACGTAAATAGTCGTATAGTTTTTAGCTCAGGTTGGATGGGAGGAATTGTAGGTAGTTTGATTGATTTTATGGAACCCGATAAGCGTAAAATTCAAGAAACCAATCTTTATATCTATTATTCGGTAAAAGATTTAGCAGGGAAAAGCTCTGCCAATTTTTTAGCCGAAAATGTTTGCAAACCATTTATCGTTTATAAAAATAATAAACCACAGGAAGCAAAACACTTTTTAGATTCTGAGAAGTTTAATTTTGAGTTTGGGATAGGAAAACGCCAAGCTTATAATCTAGATGTTCCGGATTTGTTTATTTTAAATCAGGTAGAAAAGATACCAACGGTTTCGGTTAAGATGACTTATAATTCTAAATTTGTAACTAGTTTAATGGGGTATTTTCAATCGCTAAAGATTTTTAATATCATGTCTTTAAAAGAAAGACAATTGATGTTTGGTTCAAGCGGAAACGGAGATCAGACAGTTTTTGAAGTTGTTATTAAGACTCAGGATAAAATCAGAAAGATTAGCTTACAAAGTAGTAAAGGTCAAGCCGAATTAACTGCATTTTCTACTGTTTTGCATATCGAAAAGATGTTAAGTGAGACTTTATCTGGCGGAATCTATTTTAGTCATCAAATGCATTCATCTAAAGAAGTTTACGAAGCATTAAATAGTTATAACACAATCAATCTTAAAATAAGTTAGCAGAACATGAAAAATATTCTAATTATAAACGGACATCCTAATCCAGCGAGTTTTAATTTTGCTTTAGTCGAAGCTTATAAAAAAGGAGCTTTAAAAACTGATGCTAAAGTAGAAACGATTACAATTGCCGATTTAAAATTTAGTCCCAATTTGAAATTTGGTTACCAAAAAAGAACCGAATTAGAACCTGATTTAATAGAGTCTTGGGACAAAATAAAAAAAGCAGACCATTTGGTTTGGATTCATCCAGTTTGGTGGGGAGGTTTGCCAGCAATAACTAAAGGGTTTATTGATCGTCTTTTTTTACCTGGAATGGCTTTTCAGTATCGTGAAAATTCCGTTTGGTGGGACAAACTTCTAAAAGGTAAAACAGCACATATTATTACAACTCTCGATCAGCCAGGCTGGTATTACAGATTGGTTTTTGGAAGACCAAGTGTGAACCAGTTAAAGAAATCGACTTTAGAATTTTGTGGTATAACACCAGTTAAGGTAAGTTATATTGGAGTTATAAAAACATCTGATAATAACCAAAGAGAAAAATGGTTGACTAAAGTTTACAATTTTGGATTAAAAAATAAGTGATTTTTTGCCACTGATTTAAATGATTTATCCCGTCCCGACATTTCGGGATTGGGATTGAGAACCTAGCATAAAACCTTTGAACCTTTGCATCTCAGAACCTTAGAGCCTTAAAAAAAAAGCCTTAGAACCTCTTTTTAAATTACCCTTGTAAATCTAATCCAAATGTTGTTTTTAAAAGTTCAATGTTTGGATTTATTTCTAATAAACGGTTGTAACGATCCTGGTCATTATAGCTTCTTTTACTTTCGTAAGCTTCATTTACAATTACATTAATTGTGATATCATGATTATGCAAATGACCTCTTAAGTGACCTAAGATACCGTGCATTTCTTTCTCAAAATCTAGTTTAGAACCTTCGTTAGGTAATTCGATGCTAATAGAAGTTCCGTTTAAAACAGGATCGTTTATAAGCAATAAAGATTCCATTATCTTAAATCCTTTTTCGCCTAAACGTTGTGCATACTTATTCCATTGCAATAACATTTCAGTTTCAGTAAAATCTTCCGTAGGTAAATCAGCTGTAGTAGGCTTTACGTAAGATTTACTGCTTTCTTCTAATTCTTTCTTCTTGCGAATACTCGATAATGAAAACGCCGAAATACCAGATATTGTTGTGCTTGGTACAACAGGTGCTTTCTGTGGGGCTACAGTTTCTGCTTTAGCAGGTACAGGAGCTACATTGGGAGTTACGGGTACAGAAGTTTGTTCTTTCTTTTCAGCAGCAGGTTTAACTTCTGTGATGGAGAAAGTAGGATTTCTATAATAAGTAGGCGGAATTATATATTGGTCAACTTTTTTTTTTCTCCATCAAAATTGATAGAGGCCAATTGCATTAAACTAAGTTCAACCAAAAGACGCTGGTTTTGACTCAATTTGTATTTTAAATCACAATCATTAGCAATTTCAATTCCTTTTAGTAAAAATTCCTGAGAAGCTTTTTGAGATTGTACCCCATACATTTGTTGTGCTTGTTCACCAACTTCTAGAAGTGATAAAGTAGCAGGAGTTTTGCTTACCAATAAATCTCTAAAATGCGATGCTAAACCAGCAATAAAATGATGTCCATCAAAACCTTTGGCTAGGATATCATTGTATGCCATTAATAATTCAGGGATTTTATTTTCTAGGATAAAATCGGTGATAGCAATATAGGTTTCATAATCTAGAACGTTCAGGTTTTCGGTAACTGCCTGACGTGTTAAATTAGTGCCACAATAAGAAACAACTCTATCAAAAATTGATAAAGCATCACGCATAGCGCCATCTGCTTTTTGTGCAATAATATGTAGTGCATCGTCTTCAAAAACAACACCCTGACTTGTTGCAACTTCAGCTAAATGTTCTTTAGCATCTTTTACGGTAATTCTTTTGAAATCGAAAATCTGACAACGAGATAAAATCGTCGGAATGATTTTATGTTTCTCTGTTGTTGCTAATATAAAGATGGCATGTTTAGGCGGTTCTTCTAATGTCTTTAAAAAAGCATTAAAAGCTGCCGATGATAACATATGCACCTCATCAATAATATATACTTTGTATTGTCCTGTTTGTGGCGGGATTCTAACCTGATCAATCAAGTTACGAATATCGTCTACAGAGTTGTTTGAAGCAGCATCGAGTTCGAAAACATTAAATGCAAAATCTTCGTTTGGATCATCATAACCTGGTTGGTTTATTTTTCGGGCAAGAATACGAGCACAAGTTGTTTTACCAACTCCACGTGGTCCTGTAAATAATAAAGCCGAAGCAAGATGATTACTATCTATGGCATTAAGTAAAGTGTTGGTAATGGCTTTTTGTCCCACAACATCCTTAAATGTCTGCGGGCGATACTTACGAGCCGATACTACAAATTGTTCCATAGTTTGTTTATTGGGTAGCAAAGATAAGATTTTTGTTTATTTTTTAAAGGGTAATTTGTTTATTTGATGAATATCTTTTTCTTCAGAATTATAAAGATTAAAAATGAAAATAATACTATGTTGACAATCAAAGAAATGATAATATACCTGCTGTAACTTTCTATTTTTAGCTCTGTTTTTTCTTTTTCTAAAATTATATTTAGAGAGGATTTGTATGCTCTCAATCTCTCTAATTGTTGAATCCAGTCTACAATGTTTTGATTTTTATTTTCTAAAAGATATACCTTTTGATATAAATCTCTAAGGTCAACATCCTTTATTTCATAGTATCTAGGTGGTGGTGGAGTTGGATAAGCGCCTAATAATGATTCTAGTCCCATACTTGGTGAACACATGCTGATGGTAATATTTTTATTGTTTGTATAGTTTGTGTTGTTAGTATAGTTTGCATAAACAATCCAGAGTTCTTTTTTTATTGGGAAGACTGAGCAATTACTTGCAGTTGAGCTTCCACTAATAAAAGATGAATTAATTTCTCCTTTAAAAAGTTCTAGAATTTTAAAAGTAAAATTCCCTGATATGGTGTCAGACTCTACTAATTCTCCATAGAAAACAATATCATAATTTTTTAGTCCTTCAGTAACCATTGTTTCTTTATTATGTGGTTCACATTTACAAGAATAGGTATAACTATGATAGCTAAAGAATGCCAAGAATAAGAAGTACTTTAATTTCATGGAGTTGATTTTAATACAATAATACTATTTTTAATTATAGTATTTAGAAGTTGATGCAACTCAAATAAAAAACGGAAATAACTATTTAAAGTTATTTCCGTTTTAGGTTAATACTAATAAAAACGATTGTCTTTATCTATTATATACTGTAATGATTCCTGCTGCATCTTTTAGCTTTAATTCGCCAAGAGATAAATTTACGATGTCCTGAGTTTTAGATTCACCATCAATAACTGTTGTTAAGTTATTATGCGATCTGGAATAAATTCCAGCACTAGTTGTTAATGCACAAGCACTAATTGTAGAGTCATAATCTCCTTCGGTTGCAGTATTATCAAGTTTAAGTTCGAGATAATCCTTATTACAGCCTGTTTGATTTTGTGGAGCATCTACCAAAGTTTCTGTTCCGCTAACAACAGTACCTACTTTACTAAGATCCCATTTTCCTGATAGAGGTATCAGTGTTTCTCCTTCGTTGTCATCACTACTACATGAAGTTGAAAATAAACTGATACTAAATAATATTGCGAGTAATATGCTTCTGTTTTTCATTTTAAAATCTTTAAAAGGTTAGATGCTAATATAGTTGCATCACAAGGAAGTAATGTTGTACAATTTTCGATTTCATTTATATAATTAGTTGATTTGTAATAAAATATAATTGGTAAATGTTGTTTTTATCTATTATATTTATAGATAATTTCTATTTTTTGCTAA
>NZ_NCWQ01000118.1:0-21140 GCF_002156885.1 Flavobacterium sp. AJR
TGCCTCTTAATGGAAAATCCTGAATGGTAATCTCATCTTGAAAACCCTTTGATACTAATTCAAGCATATCAAACTCTTGTGGAGGCTTGGCGCTCTCTTCGAAATAAAGGTGTAGTACTTCTTCTGTGTTAGTGCTAGAAACTATTTCAAAGTGTTCTACTAAAAAATCAGGCAGCATAAATTTTAAAAGGTCTATAGGAGTCATCTCAAATTCTTAGATTACAAAGTTCTTATTTTATTTTGACATTCCTCCCCAGGTTTTGTTCTTGATCCATTAATGCTAACGTTAATCTATTTCATATTATAAAGTTTGATAAAATAAATAGTTATATGCTAAACTATATACCATTTTCTTTTTTCCCATCATTTATTAATTCTATAATCTTTAAAGCTACACCACTTGACGATTGAAAATTTTGTCCAGTAACGATTCTTTCATCCGTTTCTACATGTGCGGCATTACGAACAGAAAACTTAAAAACACCTCCTCTTTCTTCAATTGTCTTTTGAATTAAGAATGGAAAGTATTTATAATATTCTCCATCTTGCTTTTCGAAAGAATCGGGGTAACCACTAATTTTTTTTCCTGCCACTAAATAATTGCCGTCTTTTGTTTTTAAGTTTACAATTCCTGCAGTTCCATGACAAACAGAAGAGATAATACCCTTATTTTCTTCATATACTTTAAGAGCAATAGTTTGAATTTCTTTATTTTCAGGTACATCATACATGGCAGATCCACCACCGATATAATGAACAGCTTTATAATTTTTTGAATCAATTTCCTCGGGTTTTTTAGTGCTTTTTAGTGCATACATAAAATCTTGATCAAATAAATATTGCTTTTGCAAAGTGTCGGATGTGTTGATATATGCCAATGGAATACTTCCTCCTTCTGGGCTTACAAAATCGACGGTGTATCCTGCTGTTTTAAAAGTATTGTAAGCATTTACTATTTCAGAAAAACTATTGCCTGTTGCTATGGTTGATTTGCCATAATAATGAGCATTAGAAACAATAAATAGAATATGCTGTCCTGATTTATTAGAATTTAAACTAGTTGCAGATTTACTAATAATTTTCCATTCGCCTTGAATCTTTTTAAGTAAAAACAGATCAATAAATTCTAATTTTTTGGAAGGTATTACTATTTCGGCCTTAGCCAAAGCTATATCGTTATACAACTCAACTGAAAGAATTCGGCCTATACGACCATTAAACTGTCCCTGAATGCCCTTTTTAAACCCATTGGCGTATTCGTTAATAGGTACAATCCAGAGATTTTTGTCTTTATGACTTAAAAACAGATTGGCTTCTGGATAAAATGCTTTTTCGATGCTTTCAGGTTTGTTGTATGAACTTCCTTCGATGTAATTGTCAATACATTTTTTCACTAATACTTCTTCTGTCTGTGCCAATAATAAACCTGGCAAAAATAATAGGGCGATAAAATAGATGATTTTTTTCATAAGCTTTTTTGAATTAAATTTTTCACAAAGCTATGATTGGTGGGATTTCAACAGGAATGAATTTATAAATCAGGACTCCTGATTTATAAATATTAAGAGAAAAAAATGAGTTTTTGCGTAGTTTATAGATGTTGTTCCAGTTTAATTATAGTTTATTAGATTTATGTCTTTACTCATGTCTTATTGTGTGGACACGGATTAGAAATCTGCGCTGTCGGGATTTCGTACTTAATTTCGTAATCTATCAAATCGGTGATTATCTACTGGCTTTTACTTATCAATTGTATTTTGATAATCTGATGTTGCTTTCCATATTTGCTCTATTTCTGGCCAAACAGTAGCTGTGAAATCGGTATCAGTGTTGACTAGTACTATGGTGCCAATTTTAGTTTTAGGATTAAAGTACATTGCTGTAAACACACCCGGGTCTGAACCGTTATGACCAATCATTTCATTTTTAATATCTAAAAAGGAATCACGAAATTCAATAAAAACACCATATTCTTCATTTATTCCATTGCTAACAAATGTTTGTTTTTCAAAGAGTTTATTGTAACTTTCTTTCTTTAAAAGTTTTCCATTTCCCTCATATCCTTTTATGAGTTCTGATAAAAATAATCCTAAATCCTTACTTGATGTTAGAAATCCTCCATCAGGATATGTTATGAGAGAATACTCGGCAATCATCTTCTCTTTGTTTGCAAATAATCTCGAACGTCTATTAGGATCAATATCTTTTGATGACCAACCAGAGGAATTCATTTTTAATGGTTTTAGAATATTCTCTTTAGTAAATGAGGCGTAATCTTGTCCCGTTGCAGATTCTATTACTAAAGCACAAAGAGCAGCAGCTATATTTGAATATTCACGCTTTTCTCCTGGTTTAGCATTTAAAAATGTATTTTTTGAATACCATTTTCCGTTTTCAGTAAGACTATTTCGCATGAAATCTGATAATAGGATATAGCTTTCTGGTTTATTGAAGTAGTCGTAAACACCTTCATTTTCATCGTGTTTGCTTTTTGTTAAAACATATGATTTTGCATAAACTTCATCAAGATCAGTAATTGAAGAGGTATGATAAGCCAAATGTTTTATTAAGATTGGAATTTCAGGATGATTTGGATTAACAATCTTGAATGGTAAATACTTATTGATTGGGTCGTTTAGATTTAATTTTCCTAATTCTTGTGCTTTAAATAAAGATATTCCTATTAGCGTTTTTGATATTGAAGCTATGTTTTGAATTGTATTTGATGTGTATGCTTTCTTTTGCTTAATATCTGTAAATCCAAAACCTTTATCATAAATTAATCCCTTTTCATTTACTACGGAAACTGAAAATCCAATTATTGCCCCTTTTTTATAAGCTAAGTTTAAGTTTTTAGTTAGCGTATCATTTTTTTTGGTTTTTTGGTTACACGAAAAGACTAGTATTGAAAGTATGAGAATTAAAGATGTTTTTTTCATTGTCTGTTATTTTTTATGCTATATTTTCTCTATTTTAGTTATGATTACATCAGTTCCTCTTATTTCTATGCAGCCTATTCTTTGTGATTTTTTAGCTGTTTTTATTACTTCAATTTCATAAAGGATTTTTTTATAAAGTCTTTAGACTCCCAATATCCGTTTTCCCTTTACAGATATGGTTTATGAAGCGTAATATAGCGACATCTCTATGTGTGATATCATTTTTGAAATAAATCTCTTAAGTATAAAATAAATTCTACGTTTCATAATTATGGTATTTATAAGTAAGTCAAAAGTTTAAATGTCGTAAAGTCAAAAGAATCAATATTGGGAATAATAGCTTGAAATCAATCTGTTGTGTTATTTTGTCAAATTTTTAAACACGACATTATACAATAGTTGCTACTTAGTTTAATTGGAAAATTTTATTTAAGATACGCTAAAATAAAAAAATGAAAGAATATTTGATTAAAACATTCTTTCATTTTTAATTTTCTTTAGAAAAATAAAGATTATTATAAGCTGTCTTTTATTCTTTCAGTAATTTCGTCAATCGTTCCAAGACCATCAAAAGTGAGTACTTTGATTTTTGATTTCATATATTCAATTGCAGGTCTGGTAGATTCTTCAAAAACCTCTATACGTTTTATATGAATTTGAGGATCTTTGTCGTCTTTTCTATTAGATGTTTCGGCTCTTTTTTGAGCTCTGATCAATAATTCAGATTTTGGAACTTCGATATTTAAAGCTTTTCCGATTTTTAATCCTTTTGAATCAACAAGTTCTATTAAATCGTCTACTTGGGCTTTCGTCCTTGGATAACCATCTAGAATTATACCCGATTTTGTTTTATTTTCATCCAATATTTTACTAAAAAGATCTTTCATGATAGAATCAGGAACTAAATCTCCTTTTTCTTCATATTCAGACATAATCTTTCCTATTTTGGTTTCATTTTGTTTTTCTTCTCTGCATTTATCACCTGTTGAAATATGTTCAAAACCAAGGAGTTCTTTTAATACATTACATTGAGTTCCTTTTCCTGAATATGGTGGTCCGGTTATTAATAAAATTTCCATTTTAGTGTAATTGTTTTTTAAGCTAATATAAGAAATATTGTTGCTATGAGTGATTAACTTTTTTTCAAATTTAAACAGAAAACATTTTTGATCAACATGTCATTTTTCAGAAAGAGCTTTGTAAATTAAAATGGCTACAACGAAGATGTATGTTGTTGATTTAGAGTGCGATTTTTAATTTTGTCTATTTCTTATTTCCTGAAGTTTTAAATTAATTTTAGTACTAATTTCATCTGGCATAGCATTCTTATAAAATTTAATTGTTTTGTTTGTAAGATCAAGCTTTACGATACCACCTCTTACTCCCATAAATATATTTTCATCATCGAATGCTGCAATTGAAGTTGGATATAAATTGTCCCAAAAGGTGTTTTTAAAAACGAGTTCTTTCTTAAAATCTTTGAGGATGTAAAATTTTTTATGTGTAGCGATTAGAATTTTGTCCTTATATATGGTGTAAGCCATGGGAGTATCATCAAAGTTGACAAGTTCCTTATAATTAAAATTATCATCTTTAATATCAAGTTCGTATAGTTCACCACTATGAAATGTCATATTTCCAAATCCTTCAATAAAATATATTTTATCTTTAAATTTGAAAATATGTCTCATAGCTGCATCTTTAATTTTAATAAAGTTTTTCGGATTGTCATTTGGAACATAAATAAGTTTGCCTCCACCAAATTCCCCTCCATCATTTCCTGCTAAATAGCCATTAGCCATCAGAAGTATGCATATTTCATCTGTCTTATATTTTTCAATTTTAAGTTTTCCCTCAAAATTTAGAACCTTAAAATCAATAGAATTATTTAATAAAGACCACTCAGCGCTCCCAACTTTAGGAATTTCACTTTCAACAAATGCTTTCGGAATTAAAATAGTTTTTTGTTTATAATTGGTTAAACCAAATAAATTCAAAATCATTAAAAATATTTTGCTTATCTTAAGTTTAGATTGTTTTTCTTCAAGTATATATTTATTTAGATAAAAATATTAAATTGATTAAAGCATCTTACACATCTTTTTTCTTCAAACATCTTCCTCTCGGTTGATCCCCTTCATGGAGTACAACTTCGGAATGTAGGAATTGTGCGGCTTCTGCTGAATCTTTTACTTTTATAGCGCTACGTTCTAGCATTTCGGCTTCATAATCATTTAATACACTTTTTCTAATTCCAGCTTTCTTCCATTGTGATAAAGGTCTGCATTCTTTTGTGATTCCTCGGGCGAGTGAGAGGGCATCTAGTAGTGCCTGATTTGCTCCTTGACCTTTAAACGGACTCATGGGGTGGGCTGCATCCCCAATAAGAGTTACTTGCTGTCCTTTTTCTAACAATTCAGGTTGGAGTAATTCCCGATCATAAACAGGATAACCAGAAATTTGAGCTTCTTGAGTAGCTGCCAAAATCTGAGGAATAGGGGTGTGCCACTGAGTTCTGCGACAGGCTTCTTCCTTGAGTGCTAGAGGGCCTTTGGCACTTAATGCTTTGGCTTCTTCTTCGGGCATTGGGAAACTAAGTTGCCACATTATCGAGTCAGATGTATAAGGCATAATATAGATTCGCTCATTACCATTGGCAGTTTGAAACACTGTAGCTGAGTCTAGTAAAGAACTATTAAGATCTTCGAGAGCACTTAAAGGGCAAATACCTAATATTACAATACAGTCTAAATAGCGTAAAGGGGTAATGTCTTCACCAATAAGCAATCTGCGGACTGAACTGCGAATGCCATCGGCTCCAACTACAAGATCTACTTTTGCCGTTTTTATTTTGCGGTTTACTTGAAAACTTAAATCAACACTTCCATCCTCAGATTCTTTAAAATCTATTAATTGATGTCCCCATTGTACGATATCATGCTTGCCTAGTTGCTCAAGTAGCTCTAAGCGCAAAGATTGTCGTGCGATATGTATATTTGAACGTTTTGGAGAGGTTTTTACATCCGATTGTATCCATTTTCGAACGCCCCATTCGCCAATCACTTTTCCTTCTGTAGTATGAACGAGATGTCTTGTTGAAACCACACCATCTTTTAACGAAAAAATACCCAATCCTTCGATTGCTTTACTCGCTTGTTGCAAAGTAAGTCCGTAGCCTTGTGATCTTGCAGCAAAGTCATTATCTCGCTCATAAAGAGTAAAAGGGATTCCACGATGTAAACAAGCTATGGCCAGAGCAACTCCTCCTATACCAGCACCAATAATAGCAACGTGTGGATAGTTTTCTTTATCTACTACAGGTGGAGTAGCAGAATGTACCAATCCAGACCCGTGACAGATAGTACAGGAATATAAATGTCCTTTAGGGCGAGTTGGAGCCGTTTCTTCTCCCTTGTTTTTCTCAAATAGATCGAGTGCTATTTGATATTGGAGTCGAACTTTCTTGCTGATTCTTCTGCTTTTTTTGCCGCGTCCTTGGCATTCCTGGCAAATAGTCCAGCTTACCTCTTCATTTTCTCCTTTTTTCACTTCCTCTATATTAAACTTAATCTTTGCTTCGTTCCGTATGCAAAAATACAATGTCTTGCTCTATATAAGAGTTATCGTGAGACTTGTTTTCTATGTCTAACCATTTATTTATCTTAATTAAGACAAAGCTATCTGGGTTTCTTGTGTACTTTTGAAGTCTATTTGTTGCTGCTTTTCCGTGTTGTCAGAATAGCAGCAAATTATTAGTACATTTTTTATTCGTTACTTTTTTTATTTATATTGTTCTTTATCAAAAGAAAAATCGTTGCTAAAAAAACGATCAGGTATATAATAGAGAGACCTAGTTTTTCAAATCTTAGAGTTTCAAAATTAAACTGTTTGTAAAGCGCACTTCCTAAAATTAGTATTATAATAACGGGTACAAAATTCTTCATATAATGGTTATTATTTAATGGTTAATAATTGTTTTTTATTCAAATAATATCGCAATCTTTTTTATCCATTTAGTTTTATAAGACGTGACTGGTCATCAAATTCGGCTGTTACTATATCTCCATTTTTAGTTGCGGTTAGTTTAACTCCATTTTCTGAAATATTGTATCCTTTATCAGTTAAATAATTGGTCAAGGCGAGATTATGGTTCATATCAAATTGCGAAATTAGTTGCGGGAAAACAGTCATAATTCTAAAATGATTGTCCTTGCGATTTTTATCAATTTGATCACTTTTTATTGTTACGACCATTGCGCCTTGTCCGTAATCACAAATATAGTAAGCACTTGAATTATGAATTCCGGACGCAATAGTACCTATTAGATGTAAATCTTCTTTTGAGAAATCGAAAGTATCATTTTTTAAAATGTTGATTTCATTATCTTCTCCATATTTTTTTAGTTCCAAAGCTTGTTGGATAACTTTATCTGTAAGCCCAGATTTTGTGTTTGCCCAAGCCCAAAGCCAGGTTTGAGAGGAATGTGAAATAGTACCTAATACTTGAATTGGAAAAACAAGGTTGGTTCCAAAACTAATTTCTCCGTTGGCAATATTTATATTCCAATTATTATTCCCAATTAAGTCTCCAAAATCTAATTGTTTATCAAATACAATCCCACCATATCTTTCGATCAGTTCTTGGTCTGTTTTAAAAGCTGTCAAATCCTGTTGTGTTTCTATCTTGTTATTTTGCCCAAATATTTTATTGAAAAATCCCATATGTTTCTTTTATTATTGTTTAAAATTAAAGTTTAGCTTGTAAAATATTTATTAACTGATTATATTTTTGTCAAAATTATTTTGAACCAATTTTTATTTAATGATTTTAGAATAGCAATCTACCATTTTCAAAATTAATCGTAAGTTTACACACCCTTTATCAATTTTAAATTAAAATACCCATGTCAGATTTTTGGATTTATTTTCAAATAGGATTAAAACACGTTCTAGATATTCATGCTTACGACCACGTAATGTTTCTAATGGCTTTAACCATTCCTTATGCGTTTAAGGATTGGAAAAGAATTTTGCTTCTTGTAACTATTTTTACAGTTGGGCATACATTAGCATTGTTGCTTTCGGTTTACGGAATCGTTACTATTAAAGTAAATATTGTCGAATTTTTAATTCCGATAACTATTTTAATAACAGCCTTTTTTAATTTTTTTACAGCAGGAAAATCATCCAAGACAGAGAGTATTAATTTAGTGTTTTTTATAACACTTTTCTTTGGGATAATTCATGGTTTAGGATTCTCTAATTATTTTAAAACAATATTAGGAGGTAGTCCATCATCAAAATTATTACCATTAGGAGAATTTGCATTAGGGATTGAGGCAGCTCAAATTATTGTGGTTTTTGTAGTTTTAATAATCTCATATATTGTACAGACTATTTTTCGTTTTTCAAAACGTGACTGGACTTTGGCGATGTCAGCATTTATAATAGGTGTTGTAATCCCGATGGTTATTGAGAGCGAAATATGGAGCAGATAAAAAATGGAAAAGATAAAATTAAATAGATACGACAAAGCCTATTTGCGAATAGCTAAAGAATGGAGCTTGTTGTCGTATTGCAAGCGCAAGCAAGTTGGTGCAATTATCGTAAAAGATCGCATGATTATTTCTGATGGTTATAACGGTACACCATCTGGGTTTGAGAACTGTTGTGAAGATGAAGAAGGATTAACGCGCTGGGATGTTTTACATGCCGAGGCAAATGCTATTTTAAAAGTAGCGCGATCTACTCAATCTTGCGAAGGAGCAACGTTGTATATAACGCTTTCTCCATGTAAAGAATGTAGTAAATTAATTCATCAATCGGGGATAAAAAGAGTTGTTTACCAAAACGGATATCGTGATGATGCAGGTATTCAATTCTTAATAAAAGCAGGTGTAGAGGTAGAACATATTCCTGTGTTAGAAGAAGAATAAAGTTACAGTAATTTCAAGATACACGGTTACTTATGAAGAATGGCAATAATCTGTTCTCATAAATTAAATATTAACTACATATGAAATTCAATCCTAAATATTTGCCAATAGTTATTGGAGTAACTTTAGCTCTGGGAACTGTCCTTGGAGTTATGTTAAACGCTCCGGTACAGGATCAGTTTTTGGCTAAAACCAACTCTAAGAACAAACTCAACAAATTAATTGATTTCATCAATAATGAGTATGTAGATAGTGTAGATACCGATTCTATTGTAAATCTTACAGTAGATAATATTTTATCAAAACTAGATCCCCATTCCGTTTATATTCCGCCAAGCGAACAAGCAGAAGTTGCCGAAAGTATGAAAGGTGATTTTGTGGGTATTGGTGTAAATTTCTATATGTATAGAGATTCCGTTGCGATTATAAAACCTGTAGAAAATGGCCCTTCGGCAAAAGCAGGAATTCTAGCCGGCGATAGGATTTTATACGTAGGAAAAACAAAATTGTTTGGTCGAAAACTTCCTTCTGATAGTTTATTTGCTAAATTAAAAGGAGAAAAAGGAACAGAGATAGAGCTGACAGTTTATAGGAAATCAGAACAAAAGAAATTAAAAGTCAAAATAAAGAGAGACGTTATTCCGATAAAAAGTGTTGATGTCTCGATGTTATTAGATAAAAATACCGGATATATAAAAATCAATCGTTTTGCAGAGACAACCTTTGCAGAGTTTAAATCGGGTTTAACCAAATTAAAACAAAATGGAATTGAGTCGCTTATTATCGACCTTCGTGATAACGGAGGAGGATATATGGAAGAAGCGGTTGCGATTGCAGATGAATTCCTGAAAAACAAACAACTGATTGTTTTTACCAAAAATAAAAATGGCGAAACTGAAAAGACCTATGCTACAGGAGCTGGAAGTTTTGAAAACGGAAAAGTATCTATTTTAATCAACGAAAATAGTGCTTCGGCAAGTGAGATTCTGGCAGGAGCAATCCAGGATAATGATAGAGGAAATATAATTGGTCGCCGTTCTTTTGGAAAAGGATTGGTGCAACGCGAAATGGATTTTAATGACGGTTCTGCTGTGCGATTAACTGTTGCAAGATATTACACACCAACAGGTCGTTCTATCCAAAAGCCATATAGCCACGGAAACGAAGATTACTTTAAAGAATCGGATTCACGATTTAATAACGGAGAATTATATAGTAAAGACAGTATTAAGGTTGTTGATACATTAAAATATAAAACACCAAAAGGTAAAATTGTTTACGGAGGTGGAGGTATAGTGCCAGATGTTTTTGTACCTATCGAAATGGAACATGGTAGCGAAGGCTCGGCTTATTTACTACAAACTGGTATCGTAGGACATTTTGTTTTTGAGCAGTTGGATAAAAACCGAAAAGCATTCACAGGATTGAACTATAAAGAGTTTATCGCCAAAATGCATGCGACGGATGATTATTTTAAATCGTTTCAAAAATATCTTTCTATTAACGGATTAGATTTAAAATTAGATAAAAATAAAGCAATCATTAGTCGTTATATTACAGCTGAATTTGCTCGACAATTGTATGGAGAAATTTACTATTACGATGTGATTCTTAAAAATGATGCAATGATTAAGGCTGTTTTAAATCAGAAGAAATAACGCTAAATTTTATCAAAATGGAAGTAAAGACTATTGTAAATGCCGAAATTGAGCTTTTAGCTGCTATTAAAAATGCAGATGTTTTAGCTCTGGAAAAGATTCTACATGATGATTTATTGTTTAACTTACCAGATGGGCAAACGATTACCAAGGAATTCGATTTAGATACCTATCGCTCAGGTAAAATTAAAATAGATGTTCTGGAAGCTTCAGATCAAATTATTAATGTAATTGATGATTCAGCAGTTGTTGGAGTTACTATTTTGCTAAAAGGGAAATATGATAATGATCCTATAGATGGTGTTTTTAGATATATAAGAGTTTGGAAACAATTTGATGACAATTTAAAAGTTATTGCAGGTAGTTGCATACAATTAAAATAGAATTAATGAGTTTAACTTAGCGAACTTCACAGTTAAATAATAAACATGAAAAATTTAAAAAGAATAAGTTTTCTGTTAGTCTTAATGGTTTTTGTAATTTCTTGTGCATGTATGAAAGATAAAAATACGATTTCAGGAAAAGTAGAATCTATCGAGTTTGGTAAAGACGGTTATACTGCAAAAGTAAAGACGGAGAAAAACGAAATTTACTATGCTACAATTAGCATTGTAAATGTAGGCGGTCCTGAAAACTATAAGAAACTAAAAGAAGGAGATGAGGTTTCTTTAAAAGGAGAAATCTGGAAAGCTGATACCGAGAAACATATAAAAGTAAAAGAGATTGTTTCTGTAAAATAAGTTAATGCTAATGCATTAAAATTGTTGAAATATTAAGATTTTTGAACCATTAAGACATTAAGTTTATTAAGCTTAGTCTAATGGTTTTTCTTTTTTTACGATTAAGAGATTAAGTCTGTAAAGTGTCTAAAACGTAGCTTTCTTAATCTCTTAATGGTTTAAAATAAAAAATTTGATGTTTTTAGATTTGGCTATTAAAGTTTGAATTATTTAAACCCAAGCTTAACTTTTCTTAATGGTAAAATAAAAAAAAGGCTGATGTTATAAAAGTTATCGAGTACTGTCGTGAGCATGAGTTTGCACGCCGTTATTCCATACCGTTAAGATATCCGTTGCAACGGCAGCTCCACTTCCTGCAGCAATTGCAAGTTGGCTTCTCCAGCCAGCCAGAGTACCAATTACATAAATACCTTCAGCAACTTTATGGTCGATGTTTTTTAACTGAATTCGTTGTTTTTCGGGAAGCGCTTTTTTATGAGGTTCGATATATTGTATCAAGCCTTCGATAGCAAAAGTATTTGCAGAACCAATCCCTACAACTATCATTTTGGTTTTATAAGAGCTTCTGTTTGTAGTAATTAAAAATTCAGGATATTCACCTTCTATTTTTATTACTTTCTCATTTGGGATTTGCTCAATATGCGGATACGCCTGGCTTAAATGTTTGGTACTTTCAGATAATAATTCAGAACCTAATTTTCCAGGAGCAATACCATAAGCATTATTAAAAAGAGCTTCTTGAAGAGAAGAGTTTTTTTGGTGAGTAAAAACCCCAATTTTTTTGTCAATAGCAAAAGGTTTATTTTGTGCAGATCCTAAAACAAGTGCACAGGACATGCTTGATACCCCTCCGCCAATAATTAAAACGTCAAACATATTATTGTTGATCGTTCATCTTTTCTTCTATTTTTTTAGAAACTCTAAAAATTAAAAGAATTAGTACAGCGCAAAATGAAGCAGCGATTCCAATAAAAGCTACCATGCTATCTCCTTGTAAAGGATTCTGAAAGTCAAGCAAAGTAATATTGAAAATAATCAAAGCTAATGCTAAAAGCACTAATATGGAAGTAAAAATTTTCATAGGACAATTATTTATTTCTAACTATTAAGAGAAATAGATAAATACTGAAACGTTGTTTTTTGGATCCCTAAAACGAATATTCTGGTATTTAAGTATTTCTGAGGGGGTAAATTTATGAAAATTAATTTTAGACAAACAAACCTTTAACATTAGCTGCAAATAATTTAACAGCAATGGCCAAAAGGACTACACCAAAAGTCTTACGAACTACGCCAAGTCCATTCTCACCCAGTAATTTTTCGATCTTAGAAGAAGATTTTAAAACGATATATACCAAGATAATATTAAGTATAATTGCGATAACTATATTTATAGTATGAAATTGAGAACGCAAGGATAATAAAGTTGTCATTGTACCTGCTCCGGCAATTAACGGAAATGCTAATGGAACGATTGATGCAGAGCTTGCTTCTTCGTTACGATATATATGTATACCAAGAATCATCTCTAAGGCTAAGAAGAATAAAACAAAAGATCCTGCGACAGCAAATGAGTGAACATCGATACCAATTATTTTAAGAAATCCTTCTCCGATAAAAAGGAAGATAATCATGATAAGACCAGCTACTATTGAGGCTTTTTCAGATTCGATATGCCCGACTTTTGATCTTAAATTAACAATGATTGGGATAGAACCCACAATATCAATTACTGCAAATAACACCATCCCGACAGTGATAATTTCCTTAAAATCAATTTCTAGCATAATTTTTTGATTTAGTGTTTAAAGATGTGCAAAGTTAGATAATAAAGTTAGGGCTTTTTCATAAGAAATTAGCAATAGTGTATTTTTGTTATAAAAACACGTGTTGTTGTGTAAAATAATGATTTTTATAACAAAATTTTGTTTTTACTTCAAGGATTCGCAAAGATTATTAGTAAACTCAGGAGCGGAAATGGCTGGCAGGGTTTTGAAAAGGTTATGATATGTCTTCTAAAATTTAATTTTTCGTTGCTTTTGTTGACGAAAAAAAAACTTTGGGGTTAAATTTCAACACATTCTGCAGTAAAAATTTAATCTCATTTCATCTGTTTTCTTTGCCTATCTTTGCACTTTATAAATTTCAGTATTTTAGTATCATGTTTCAATTAGGGAAAACCATCGTTTCGGAAGATATTCTTGAAAAAGAATTTGTTTGCAATTTATCAGCTTGTAAAGGTGCTTGCTGTGTTGATGGTGATGCTGGGGCTCCGCTAAGTGAAGAAGAAACAAAGATATTAGAAGAAATATACCCAAAAGTTAAACCGTTTTTACGCAAAGAAGGAATTGCAGCTATCGAAGCGCAAGGAACTTGGGTAAAAGGTACAGATGGTGATCTGGAAACACCATTAATTGATAATAAAGATTGCGCCTATGTAATCTTTGATGGTAAAACTGCGCTTTGTGGTATCGAGCAAGCCTATAATCAGGGAATCGTAACCTGGAAAAAACCAGTTTCTTGCCATCTATACCCAATCCGAGTAAAAGATTTTACCGAGTTTGCAGCAGTTAATTATGACAAATGGGATATTTGTGATGCTGCCTGTTCTTTAGGTCAGGAGCTTGAAGTTCCAGTCTATAAATTTGTAAAAGAAGCGTTAATTCGCAAGTTTGGAGAAGATTGGTATATGGAACTTGATAAAGTTGCACAAGACATAAAACGCTCTTAAAAACATCCCATTTTTTTTACAAGGAAACAATGCTGATATTGCAGTAAAAATTATTGCAAATGATCTGAAAAAAGATTTTTAAAAATTATAAAAAAGTCTTGCATTTTATTTCAAAAATCCTATATTTTACGCTTGCTAACGTGAATTTGGACAGATTTAACTGTCTAATTTTCAGAATGTTAGTAATTGTATGAAAATTATTCTGTTTTTGTCCCTTTGTTAAAAACTAGACTCGATTGTGAATAAGTTTGACTTTTATTTTAGCCAACAAATGACAATCTTTGTAGTCTACACAAATGGATGAAAATCTATTGAAAATATTTAAAATAAAACACAACTATAATGTCACAAGTCGAACCAATTTTACAAGAAAATAAGAACCGTTTCGTAATTTTTCCTATCAAACATCATGATATCTGGGAATGGTACAAAAAAATGGAAGCTAGTTTTTGGACTGCTGAAGAAATTGATTTGCACCAAGACTTAAATGATTGGAATAATAAGTTATCTGACGACGAAAGATACTTTATCAAACATATATTAGCATTCTTTGCCGCATCTGATGGAATCGTAAACGAAAATCTTGCTGAGAATTTTGTAAACGAAGTACAATATGCAGAAGCAAAGTTTTTTTACGGATTCCAAATTATGATGGAAAACATTCATAGTGAAACTTATTCATTATTAATTGATACTTACGTAAAAGACGAAGCAGAGAAAGATGATCTATTTAATGCATTAGATGTTTTTCCTGCAATTGCCAAAAAAGCAAAATGGGCTTTAAAGTGGATTGAATCAGATTCATTCGCAGAGCGTTTAATTGCTTTTGCAGCTGTAGAAGGAATCTTCTTTTCAGGAGCTTTTTGTTCTATTTATTGGTTGAAAAAACGTGGACTAATGCCAGGATTAACTTTCTCAAACGAGTTAATTTCTCGTGACGAAGGAGTTCATTGCGATTTTGCAGTGCATTTACACAACCACCATTTAATTAACAAAGTTCCTAAAGATAGAATTAAAGAAATTATCGTTGATGCTTTAAACATCGAAAGAGAGTTTGTTACAGAATCTCTTCCAGTAAGTTTAATCGGTATGAATGCTGTCTTAATGACACAATATTTAGAATTTGTTGCCGATAGACTACTTGTTGAATTAGGATGTGACCGTGTTTACGGTTCAGCAAATCCGTTTGACTTTATGGATATGATTTCACTTCAGGGAAAAACCAATTTCTTTGAAAAACGTGTTGCAGAGTATCAAAAATCAGGTGTGATGAACACAGATAGTGATGCTCAAAAAATTTCATTCGATGCAGATTTTTAGACAACAAAGCATTTTAGCGATTACCACGACGCTCAAAAAACAAAAAAATTAAGAAACGAAGGTTTCTATAACTAGACAATTTAAAAGTTGAATCTGATTTCCCCCAAATCGTAGATTCGACACTATCACTGACTAATTTTCAGCCTATATACCAGGTTGGGGAGAGGGTAACTATTGGAAATCTACTAATTTCCAAATTAATATAAAAACACGCAATGTTTAAGTATAGAGGCTCGTCCTCTATGCTTTCATTTTTTCAATAATAATTATAAAGGTAAGCTTATGTATGTAGTAAAAAGAGATGGCCACAAAGAGCCCGTAATGTTTGATAAGATTACAGAAAGAATCAAAAAATTGTGTTACGGGTTAAATGAACTTGTAGATCCTGTTAAGGTAGCTATGCGCGTTATCGAGGGATTGTATGATGGTGTTTCGACTTCGGAACTAGATAATCTTGCTGCCGAAACTGCGGCTTCAATGACGATTGCACATCCGGATTATGCTCAATTGGCTGCTCGTATTGCAATTTCAAACTTACACTCTAATACTAAAAAATCGTTCTCTGAAACGATGAAGGATATGTATAACTACGTAAATCCAAGAAATGGTCAAGAAGCACCACTTCTTTCGGATGAAGTATTTAAAGTAATTCAGGAAAATGCTGAGTTTTTAGATTCGCATATCATATACACAAGAGATTTTAATTACGACTACTTTGGTTTTAAAACCCTGGAGCGTTCGTATTTGCTTAAAATAAATGGTAAGATTGTCGAGAGACCACAACATATGTTAATGCGTGTGTCTGTAGGTATTCACCTTGATGATTTAAAATCGGTAATGGAAACATACGACTTAATGTCGAAAAAATTCTTTACCCATGCAACTCCTACATTGTTTAATGCAGGAACTCCAAAACCACAAATGTCATCTTGTTTCCTTCTTGCAATGCAAGACGATAGTATCGATGGAATTTACGATACGTTGAAACAAACGGCTAAAATTTCTCAATCGGCGGGAGGAATCGGACTTTCTATTCATAATGTACGCGCTACAGGTTCTTACATTCGTGGAACTAACGGAACTTCAAACGGGATTGTTCCTATGTTGAGAGTATTTAATGATACAGCACGTTATGTAGATCAAGGTGGAGGAAAACGTAAAGGAAGTTTTGCGATTTATATCGAAACCTGGCATGCAGATATCTTTGAATTTTTGGATTTAAAGAAAAATACAGGAAAAGAAGAAATGCGTGCGAGAGATTTATTCTTCGCAATGTGGACTTCTGATTTATTCATGAGACGTGTACAAGAAGATGCTTCTTGGACATTAATGTGCCCTAACGAATGTCCTGGATTATATGATGTTTACGGAGAAGAATTCGAAACAATGTACCTTGACTATGAATTTAGAGGAAAAGGAAGAAAAACAATCCGTGCTCGTGAATTATGGGAGAAAATCCTTGAATCACAAATCGAGACTGGAACACCGTATATGTTGTACAAAGATGCAGCAAACCGTAAATCTAACCACAAGAACTTAGGAACAATTCGTTCATCAAACTTGTGTACTGAGATTATGGAGTTCACATCTAAAGATGAAATCGCAGTTTGTAACCTGGCTTCTATTTCGTTGCCAATGTTTATCGAGAACGGAAAATTTGATCACGAAGCGCTTTACAACGTTACAAAACGTGTAACACGTAACTTAAACAAAGTAATCGACAGAAACTACTATCCAGTAAAAGAAGCTGAAAACTCTAATATGCGTCACCGTCCGGTAGGACTTGGAGTGCAAGGATTAGCAGATGCTTTTATCTTGTTGCGTATGCCGTTTACAAGTGATGAGGCTAAGAAATTAAACCAGGAAATTTTCGAAACATTATACTTTGCAGCTGTAACCGCATCTATGGAAATGGCTCAGGAAGAAGGACCATATTCTACATTTGCTGGATCTCCAATGTCACAAGGAGAATTCCAATACAATATGTGGGGAATGAAAGACGAAGAGTTATCAGGACGTTGGGACTGGGCTTCGTTACGTAAAGAAGTAATGGAACATGGAGTTCGTAACTCATTATTGGTTGCTCCGATGCCAACAGCTTCGACTTCACAAATCTTAGGAAACAATGAAGCTTTCGAGCCTTATACTTCTAATATTTACACTCGTCGTGTATTATCTGGAGAATTTATCGTTGTAAACAAACACTTACTAGAAGATTTAGTAAAACTAGGATTGTGGAACGAAACATTGAAGCAAGAAATCATGCGTCATAACGGATCAGTTCAAAACATTGATATTATCCCGCAAGACTTAAAAGATCTTTATAAAACTGTTTGGGAAATGTCGATGAAAGATATTATCGATATGTCACGCCAAAGAGGTTACTTTATAGATCAATCGCAATCATTAAACTTGTTTATGCAAGATGCGAATTATTCTAAACTTACGTCAATGCACTTTTACGCTTGGCAATCAGGTTTAAAAACAGGAATGTATTACTTACGTACCAAATCGGCTGTAGATGCAATTAAATTTACATTAAACAACGATAAAAAAGAAGAAGATGCACCAGCAGCAGCTTTGGTTCCAGAAACAGAATCAATAAGCGTTGAGGATTACAAAGCAATGTTGCTAAAAGCACAAGCAGGAGATCCAGACGATTGCGAAATGTGTGGTTCTTAATCTTTTTTTAGAAGATAAAAAATAGAATAAAGATTTTATTCTTAGTTAATAGAAAGCAGTTATCATTATGGTAGCTGCTTTTTTTTTGCCCAAACTTGTCATCTCGAAGAATGAGAGATCTCCACGAGTAGCTCGCCAATCTTGTCCTTCATCGTCAGGAAAGACAAGATTGAGAAAAAACTTTGCGAAATAACTCCCATGCCAGAAGAAAGGCAAACTTGTAGAGAGTATCAATAAATATAGAGTAAATACTCAATTTCCTCAAGGGCAATATTGAATCTATAAATAGCGTTTTTAATCTTAGAGCCTTAGCAACTAAGAATCTCAGAACCTCCCTTTTAAACCTTTAATTAAAAACAAAGTCTTATTCTCAAATAAATTCCTGCGTTATGAAAAAAAGCAATGTTTGGTCGTTACGATTGGGTTTTTCAGGTAAAGAATCTGATAAGATTGAAAAACTAGGATTAGAAAAATTTCTAAAACATTCCTATGATTCAAAATTCGATAAACAACTTCCTGCTTTTTTAGACGATGATCCCAAAACAGTTGTAGAACTTAAAGAACTACGTGAATCTATAAAAACAGCTGACTCGGAAGCTAAAAAGAAAGCTTTTAAAAAAGAAATCTATTCGGCTGTTGAATTAAAAAAATGGTGGATTGCCAAAATGCGAAACGATGAATTTCCGTTACGCGAAAACATGGTTTGCTTCTGGCACAATCACTTCGTATCTACTTCTCAAAAAGTAAAAGTTAATTATTGGATTTACCAGCACAATATGATTTTGCGTGAGCATGCTTTCGGCAACTTCAAAGAACTCACTAAGCAAATCATAAAATCGAATGCAATGGTGAGGTACTTGGATAATGTTGATAATAAAAAAGGGAAATACAACGAAAATCTAAGTCGCGAATTACTTGAATTGTTTACAATTGGAATTGGGAATTATTCTGAAAATGATGTTAAAAACGGAGCAAGAGCTTTAGCTGGACTTAATTATGGAGATGATGGTGCGGTTTACAGGCGCTTTGCAGAAGATGATACCGATAAGACGTATTTTGGAAAAACGGGAAATTGGAAAGCAGATGATTTAGTTGATATAATTTTTGAACAGAAAAGTATTCCGTATTTAATTACCCGAAAAATTCTGAAATGGTTTATTTATGATAATCCGTCAGAAGAATTAGTGACCTATTATGGCGATTATTTTAGGAAAGTGAAGTTTGAAATAGAACCGTTGCTAACTAAAATTTTTATCGAAGAATATGGTAAAGATGTTTCGGGAACCAAAATAAAAGATCCGTTAGTATATATTTTACAACTCCTAGAAGAATTGCATATTGATGATCTCGATGACGGTATGGTTATGTTCTTTTTGAAACAGCAAGGAATGGATTTATATAATCAAGTAAATGTAAAAGGTTGGGATGGCGGAAATTCATGGCTGACTTCTCAGGTTTATTTGCAACGAAATAACACCTCAGATTTACTTTGTAGCGGAAGAAGTATTACGAAAAAAGTACTGAATACAATGAGTGGTGAAAGTGAGAAACCGAAGGCAGAATTTGATAAAATTGATGTCAAAATTGATTTTGATTCTAATGGGAGTAATAAAACAATTATTACCGAATTGTCTAACAGGTTATTATTTAAAGTAGATGAATCGGTACAAAAAGACATGGAGGATTTACTTAAATATGATTTTGATCCAAAGGATTCTCATGCCAATTATGCAGTAATCAGACTGTTTAATTACATTACAAAGTTGCCAGAATATCAATTAATCTAGAAGTTTAAAGTTATGAACAGAAGGAATTTTATATCGATAACAGGAACGTTTACTGGTGGAATGCTTTTGCTTCCTGATTTTTTGCATGCTTATGGTTCTCAAAATAGTTTGGTAATTGGAGAGCAATGTGTTGTATTTGTTCAGCTTAATGGAGGGAATGACGGATTGAATACCTTTATTCCGTACGATAATCCGTTGTATTATGATTTGAGAACAAAAATTGCTTTGAATAAAGATGTTGTGATAGGAAAAAATAAAGGAATGGCGTTTCATCCTTCTTTGAAAGATTTTGCACAAATGCAGCAAAATGGAGATTTAACAGTAATTCAGAATGTAGGTTATCCAGAGCCGATTCGGTCGCATTTTCGTAGTCAGGAAATTTGGCAAACAGCAACAGATTCTAATAAATATATAAATGAAGGATGGTTGGGGCGGTATTTGGATTTGCAATGTAAAGAACATCAGGCAACGGCTGGGATTAATCTTGACACAATAGACAATCTGGCTTTGAAAGGAGTAGAGCCCAATTCAATCACAGTTAAAGATCCAAACCGATTTAAGGTAAAATCAGATAAAGAAGAGAATGTAACATTGTCGAATAATCCGCAATTAGATTTTGTTCGAAAAATAGCCAATTCAGTTATTGAAGGATCTGATGAAATTCAGAAAGCATTGGCAAAATCTAAAACGGAAATAAGTTATCCTAAAACAGAATTATCCAAAAATCTAGAATGGATTGGTAGATTAATAAAAGGAAATTTAAATTCAAAAGTGTATTATACATCGCTTGGCGGATTTGACACACATGATAATCAGCTTGCTATTCATGAGAAAAAGTTATCCGATTTGAATGATGCTTTGTATGCTTTTTATCAGGATTTAAAACAGGCTCAATTACTTCAAAATGTTACGGTTGTTGTGTTTTCGGAATTTGGAAGAAGAGTAAAAGACAACGGAAACGGAACCGATCACGGAACAGCAGCGCCGATGTTTATTATAGGTGGGAATAATAAAGGAACAATTTTAGGGAATAATCCAGATTTGTCTAATTTGGATAACGGGGACTTAAAATATGAAATTGATTTTAGAAGTGTATATGCTTCCTTATTACAGCAAAAAATGAATTTTGATTATTCTAAAATTGGAATAAATAATAAGCCTGTTAGGGGATTGTTTTAAGGATAGATAGCTACGAATTTTAATTAAATTTATTATAAACATCAATTAACCAAACCGTTTGTCATCCTATGTTTGTAATAAAAAAGGATTTCTGTTTTTAGTACATTTATGTTTAGATTTTCAACAGAAGAAAGGGAAAGATAAAAACTAAAAATTGTCATTTGTCAT
>NZ_NCWQ01000119.1:0-13075 GCF_002156885.1 Flavobacterium sp. AJR
GTTTAGACGCTTTTAGCAAAATGGCCGAAAAGTTTAATATGCAGGCTGATGAAGTCGCAAAAATTGCTGTAAAAGCCATGTTCAACAAAAAATCAGAAGTTATTCCAGGTTTTACAAATATTATTTCGGTTTATGCCAACCGTATACTACCAAAGGGATTTATTGAAAAAATGGCTGCTGGAATTTATAAAATTTAATTTTTACAAAAAATAAATAAAAAAATATTCTTTGAAAAAAGAAAAATTATATTAAGTTTGTATTAAATTCTACTAATCCTATAGAGTATGTCAAATAAAAGAAAAAATATGTTTAATTTATCTGAAAACCGAATGCACGTAAACATGCTAATGTTTTGTTGCTGTTGTTGTTATTCTGTTTTAGATAAAATTACAAACTATATTATTTCATTTATTAAATCTATATTATCATGGTATCTTCTTATAAAACCTTTACCCTTACTGAGCAATTAACTAATGAACAAATTACGTTTTTTAACGAACATGGCTTCATTCATTTCAAAAAATTTATAAATCCGGAAACTGTTTCATCCATCATTGATGCCTCGAAACAAGTGCAGCAAAATTGGATTGACAATAACCTTCAAAAAGTAAATGGTGTTCCAATTAAATACGGAAAAGATTTAGATGGCTCTCCAATTGTACAACGTTTTGCTTTTATCAATCAACATCATCAAACCTTAAGCGGTCTTTTACTTGATCCAAGATTTAATAGTTTATTGCCATTGGCAGGCGATAGCGCAAGATTAGGTACTGAAGAAAAAGACGGAATGGTTTTTAATCATTATATCAACGGGCCAGAAAGTAAGTTTACTAAAATGGGTTGGCATACAGATGGTTTGAGAGATATTTTTTATGGTGCAAAATTAAATCCGATGTTAAATGTGGGTATTCACTTAAGCACTTTAAAACCTGAAAATGGCGGTCTTAAAATCATTCCGGGTACTCATAAGCAAAGTATTTATCAAATGCTTTTTCGTAAAAAATACTTTTTAGATAATAAACCCGATCCACAGGAAGTTTCCATCAATCCGGAAGCTGGAGATTTAACCATTCATGATGGTCGTTTGTGGCACAGAGTGGCAGAATCATCTATCCGTGGCGAAGAAAGTAGAAGGAGAGTAATTTATATTCCGATTATAGCCGGAAAATACGCTCCTAAAAATGAGAATAGCCCAACGGTTTTTTATCAACGTTTTGCTGGTATTGTTAAATAATTATGCTGTTTATTATCGTATTTAGTTATCTGGTTAGATCAGGTAAGCTAAAGAGTACCACAGATTTTTTTAAAAATAGTCAAAGAAAAGTAAAGCTAAAAATTGTAAAACTAGAATTGGCTATACTATCTGGCTTACAAATATTACGCTATTAATGAGAAAAGAAATACAGATTGAAGATTATAATGCAATTGCACAAAGAACATTTTCAGACCGTAAACGAACTAATATTTTAAAAAGAACAGAACAGTCAACGATTGTATTTTTGCTTCCAAAAGTACCTAAATTCATTTCGCCAAACGTACTTACTTTAATGGGTACATTTGGTTCGGGATTCGTTTTTTTAGCTTTTGTTTTAGGTACTTATGTAACAAACTGGTATTTGCTTTTGGGTATTATCGGTTTGGTTATAAATTGGTTAGGCGATTCATTAGACGGAAGATTGGCTTATTATAGAAATATTCCGCGTCGTTGGTATGGTTTTGCACTCGATATTATTGCCGATTGGATAGGTATTGTACTTATAGGCTTTGGCTACTACATTTATGCTAAAAATGGCACACAAATAGTAGCCTTTGCTTTTGTCGCATTGTATGGCTGGTCTATCATCATCAGCCAGTTGCGCTACAAAATGACAAATGAATACAGTATAGATTCTGGCTTTGTTGGCCCAACAGAACTTAGATTTATTATTGCTTTAATTTTAATTATAGAAGTTTTATTTCAGGGATCAATTACGTATTTGGCTGGCTTAATCAGTATTGTGTTGTTTGTAATCAATACTATTGATAGCTTAAAACTTTTAAAGTTAGGCGATTTAAAAGATAAAAACCAAGACTGATATGTTCAGTAAAAAATCCATTTTTACTTTTCTACGAGCACAAGTTGCGGCATTTTTAGGAGGCATTACCGATTATGGTTTAATGATTTTACTAACAGAAGTATTTAAATTGCATTTTACTTTTTCAATTCTAATCTCCGGAACCATTGGTGCCATTATCAATTTCAGCATCAATAGATTTTGGGTATTTAAAAATCAATCTGGTTATAGTAGCCACATCAATAGTCAGCTTTTTAAATTTGCGTTAGTTGTATTGGGAAGTATTTCCTTAAAATCATTTGGTACGCTTATTTTGCAAAAAGTATTTCAAATCGATTATAGAATCGGAAGATTAATCACGGATAGTTTTGTTTCTTATGGATTTAATTATCCGCTGATTAAATATTGGGTTTTTAAGGTAAACAAAAAACAGAATGTAATTAAATCAGATTAGCGTATAAATAACCAATTAAGTGTTTTCTATTCAATACATAGTCCCGAAGCTTAGGGATAGATTTTAGATACCTAAAAAGAATAGAAAAAGAAACTAGTTTCTCATACATAGTCAACTATGATTGTTTAAACAAGTGAAACGCCTTCTTTAAGCATTCTAAATCTATGTTTCTAGGTGTTAAAATAATTGCAACCAGCAGGTTGTATAAAAACTTCGATATGAATAAATTATCATTAAAATATTTTACAAAATCACTAATCGTTATAACGATCTTAGGAACTATAATTCCCGAAAATGTAGTGGCACAATCCAAAAATCCATCGCCATTAAATTTTCCAACGCCTAAGAATATAGATAATATGCTATTTTATATTCAGCGGGACCCAAATGTAAACACTGCAATTTATACCATAAACTACCTGGAAAATGGAAAAATAAACAAAAGCAATCCTATAAAAGCGTATTGGATTCGATATGCTGAGAAAGGAGAAATAAAAGACTTTAATTATATGCAACGCAAATTTGCATACGGAATAGAAAGTAAAACCTTGGATAACGAAGAGTTTGAACTTCAATTTGTATCGTATAAAAAGTTACCCTTAACCTTAAAAAAGATAGATTCAGATCAAAAATATCATGTTTTTGTAAATGTAAATCAGAAAAGAATACAGGTAGAAAAAATATTTGTACGCATTGAGGGAGGTTCTTTTTGGTTACCAAATGTAAAGTATGCTGAAGTTACCGGAATTGAGACTTCCTCAAATAAAATAATTACTGAGAGGATGTTGTTATAATAAGATTTCGATATAATCTTTAACGCATATAAATTTTAAAAAAAAATTAATTTATAATTCCCTCTACTTTTGATAATGCTTCCTTAAAGATAAAAAGTGACGGATTATCACTCAATAATTTTTTTTTTAGCGATGATTTAAATATTGAAAATAGCTTCTCTAAAAAAAGAGAGAGCTTATACTTTTTTACTATTTGGTAATAATACGAAAGTTTTACATATTCTACACCTATCAGTTTTTCGTCGACTAAGTATTTTAAACCTATAACTGATTCTTCCGATTTCTTTAAAAACGTTTTACTACTCTCGATACCTAAATGATAAACAGGGTTTTCAATGTGGATAATCTCAATCTTATTTTGCTTTAATTCAAAAGAAAACAAAGTGTCTTCATGCCTTAAATTTGGAATTTCTTCATTAAAACATACCTTTTTAAAAATTGATTTTTTTATCAGAAAGTTTAATGTTAATAACGAAAGATATGGGTTTATTTGCCTTTTTTCTACCGATAATGCTTCTCTGGATTTACCGTAAATCCATCTTAGAATTTCAGATTTTCTTGGTTCTTCTTTTTGGTATTGAATTCCGCCATAAATGACTTTTTCGTCTTTATTTATCTGAAGAATATAATTAGTAATAAAATTAGAATGAATTGGTAACGTATCAGCATCCAGAAAAAGCAAATCCTCGAAGTTGGCTTTCTGAGCTAATAAATTCCGGATAGTACTTCTTCCAATATTCTTATCTAAAATAGCATAAGAACAGTTTGTTAATTGATTTATTTTTTGATTTTCAGTTAAAAACTGAGAGGAAGCATCATCCAAACAAATAATTTCAAATTCGATTCCAGATTGTAAACATTGTTTGTGTAGCTCAGTGATAAGAGAGCAAACATCATAATTGTATACTGGAATAAGAATAGAAAGCATTAATTGTCGTTTTTTAAAATATATTTGTAAAGAAAATACTTTTTATTAAGAAAATCTCTTTGTCGATAAAAATGATATCAAGTTTGTGAAAAAAGTAAAACATTAAAAAATGAATTTAAGATCTGTTTATTATTTTATCTCTCCAAAATCAAGGCTTGTTGTTCGGAAAATTTATTATGCGCCCATTGATTTTTTAAATTCGATAAGTGGACGTAAAAATAAATTGATTCCTAATAAAGGAGATATTTTTATAGGTTCAGGTGATTTTGTAGAGCAAGGAAAACACCATCTTAAACTCTTAATAGAATATGCAAAATTAAAACCCAATCATTCAGTTCTGGATATTGGTTGTGGTATTGGTAGAGTAGCGGTTCCGCTTACTAATTATTTATTAACCGATAGTAGATATGAAGGATTTGACTTGGTTAAGAAAGGTATTAATTGGTGTAAAAATAATATCACAAGTAGCTTTCCTAATTTCAATTTTCAACATATTCCTTTAAGTAATGATTTGTATAGTTTAACAAATCAAAAAGCCGAAAATTTTGTGTTTCCTTATAAAGACGATTCTTTTGAAACGGTTTTTTTGTTTTCTGTTTTTACACACATGCAACCATTAGAGGTTCAGAATTACCTTAATGAAATTTATAGAGTATTAAAACCAGGAGGAAAATGCCTAGCTACTTTTTTTGTGTATAATGAAAAAAATGAAGATATAATTTCAAAAGATAATGGAACCTATATTTTTCCATTCAAAAAAGAAGGATATAGATTGATGAATCAAAAAGTTCCTTCCGCTAATATTGCCTTTGATGAAGAATCTCTAAATAAAATGGTAGATTTGAGTAACTTAAAAGTTGAAAATAAAATATACGGAACCTGGTCTAAAAGAGGAAATAAACCTCTAGTAGACTTTCAAGATATCTTAGTTTTTGAGAAATAAAAATAATTACACCGTTCTCTGAACCACTTCAAAAATCCTGGCATCTTCACATTTTAATGTTTTCGAAGGGAATTTCATTAGTAAAGCATAATCATGAGTTGCCATGATAACAGTTTTTCCAAGTGCGTTGATGTTTCTTAAAACTTCAAGAACTTCTGAACTTGTTTGTGGGTCTAAGTTTCCTGTAGGTTCATCGGCAAGGATAAATTCAGGGTCGTTTAGTAAAGCTCTTGCAATTGCAACACGTTGTTGCTCACCACCAGAAAGTTGGTGCGGCATTTTTTCAGTAAACTCTTTCATACCAACTTTATCAAGAACTTCGTCAATTTTACGTTCCATACCTTCTTTGTCAACCCATCCAGTTGCTTTTAGTACAAAAAGCATATTGTCTTTTACAGTACGGTCTGGAAGTAATTTGAAATCTTGGAATACGATCCCGATTTTACGTCTCAAATATGGAATCTCACTCTCTTTTAAAGTTGCCAAATCAAAATCAACAATATGACCTTCTCCTTCAGTTAAAGGTAAATCACCATATAAAGTTTTCATGAAACTACTTTTTCCTGAACCTGTTTTTCCGATGATATAAAGAAACTCACCGTGTTTAACTTCTAAATTTACGTGAGATAAAATTTTTCTTCCTTCTTGATAAATAGTTACATCTTTAAGAGACAGTACGGTTTGTGACATGATAAAATTAATTTGAATGGTAAAAGTAATAAGTTAACGGCTGTATTCAAAATAAATTTTCCTCATTTAAGGAAATAGTCCTTTATATGTCTTTATTTAAGACAATAAGTGTGTGGTTGTTGGGTTTTATAAGTGTGTTAAATCATGATAGTTGGTTTTTTGTTTATAATAAATACCAAAACGGTTTCGTTATACCCAGTAGAAAATGATACATTTGAATATTAAATTAAAATCACAATGCATAAACTTTCACGGTTATTTTTTATACTAGTTCTTCTTTTATCGATTAAGGTTTCGGCACAAAAGTCGGCTATTTATACCTACGATTTAAAGGATTTCGACAAAGCACTTTCCTTATATAATGACAAACAATATACATCGGCTCAGATTATTTTTGAAAAAGTAAAAGACAAAGAGACGAGAGAAGAGGTAAAGGCAGACTGTGCTTATTACATCGCCAATTGCGCCATAAGAACCAATCAGCCTAATGCCGATGAACTTATGGAGCGTTTTGTTGAAGATTACCCAATAAGTACCAAGCAAAATCAAGCATATATAGAAGTTGCTCATTATTTTTTCGATCAGGCCAATTACCCAAAAGCATTGCAATGGTTTGATCGTGTAGATGAGAACTATATGAGTAAAAGTGATTTGGATAAATTCAACTTCCAAAAAGGATATAGTTACTTTAATTCTAAAAAGAAAAAAGAAGCAACAGCCTACTTTAATAAAGTGGTAAATTCTCCCGAATATGGTTCACAAGCCAAGTATTATTTAGGTTTCATGGCTTATGAAGGTGATGATTACAAAGAAGCTACTAAATATTTTGATGAGGTTTCGGGCGAAGAAAAATACAAAGAGAAACTTTCGTATTATCAAGCTGATATGAACTTTAAGTTAGGTAATTTCCAAAAAGCAATCGATTTGGGACAAAAAGCAATGCCTAAATCTAATGAAATCGAAAAATCGGAACTGAATAAGATTATCGGAGAAAGTTACTTTAATTTAAAAGCGTATGATAAAGCAATTCCGTTTTTAGTACAATATAAAGGTAAAAAGGGAAAATGGAATAATACCGATTTTTATCAATTAGGATATGCTTATTATCAGCAAAAAGATTATGAAAATGCCATTTCACAATTCAATAAAATCATTGAAGGAAAAGACTTCGTGGCACAAAATGCATATTACCACTTAGGTCAGAGTTATTTAAATACCGATAAAAAGCAACAAGCATTAAATGCATTCAAGAATGCTACCGAAATGGATTTTGATAAAGCAATCCAAGAAGACGCAAGTTTAAATTACGCTAAACTGAGTTATGAAATTGGGAATTCATACCAAACTGTACCAGCAGTTTTACTTGATTTCTTAAAGAAATATCCAAATAACTCCAGTAAATCTGAAGTTGAAAAATTATTAATAGATTCTTATATTTCTTCTAAAAACTATAGTGAAGCACTAACTTTATTAGAGAAAAATAAATCTCCGGAAAATAGATTGGCTTACCAAAAAGTACTTTTTTACAGAGGTTTAGAACTGTATAATGATAACAATTATCAGGAAGCTTCTAAGATGTTTATTAAGTCCCTTAACGAACAAAAAAGCCCAGAGTTTACAGCTCGTGCAACTTTTTGGAAAGGAGAAACGGAATATCTTAATGAAGATTTTAAAAACGCATTAATAAGTTATAAGCAATTTGCAGGTTTGGCAGCAGCCAAAACAACTCCTGAGTTTAAAAACGTGAATTATAATATTGCTTACACTTATTTTAAATTAAAAGAATATGATAATGCAGCAAATTCATTTCAGGCTCAAATCGATAATGCCAAAGATGATGCTTCGAGATTACATGATTCATATTTAAGATTAGCCGATTGTCGATTTGTAACTTCTAAGTATACTTCGGCGATGGAAGCTTATACTAAAGTTATGACATTTAAAGGTGTCGATGCTGATTATGCCTATTTTCAAAAAGCCATTTGTTATGGTTTTATGAATAAAAATGATAAAAAAATCGAAGAACTTAACGGGTTTCTTCAAATGTACAAAAAATCAGAATATCGTGACGATGCCATGTTTGAGCTAGCAAATACATATGCTGCCGAGAAAAAAACAGAGCAGGCAATTAAAACTTATGACCAATTGGTTGCAGAATTCAAGAATGGAGCTTTCACTGCAAAATCTATTTTGCGTGAGGGATTAATTTACTATAACTCCGATAGAGATCAATTGGCTTTGGTGAAATTTAAAAAAGTAGCTGCCGATTTCCCTAGAACTCCCGAAGCTCTTGAAGCAGTTTCTACAGCGAGATTAATTTATGTAGATAATGGTAAAGTAGATGAATATGCTACTTGGGTACGTACGCTAGATTTTGTAGCTGTTACAGATGCCGATTTAGATAATGATACTTTCGAAGGTGCAATAAAACAATATGAGCAAAATAACAACAAGCAAGCTATTGTAGGTTTTAGTAATTATGTGAGCAAATTTCCAAAAGGAATCCATGCGCTAGAAGCTAATTTTAAATTGGCCCAAGCCTATACTATCGAAGGTTCTGAGAGTAAATCAATTCCTAATTATCAATATGTAATCGAGCAACCTCGTAGTGAATATACAGAGCAATCTTTAATGCGTTTAGCGCAGATATTCTTAAAAGCTAAAGATTGTGATAAAGCAATTCCGGTTTTATCTCGTATAGAAAATGAAGGAGATTCTTCTCAAAATAAAACATTCGCGCAAGCAAACCTGATGAAATGTTATTATGATAAAAACGATTATAGTAACTCGGTTGTGTATGCAGAAAAAGTATTGCAAAATCCTAAAACAGACGAAAATGTAAAAAGCGATGCACAAATTATTGTAGCAAGAGCAGCAATTAAATCCGGAGATGAGGATAAAGCTAAAACGGCTTATGCAAAATTGGCTACAACATCCAAAGGAGAATTGGCAGCAGAATCATTGTATTATGATGCTTACTTTAAAAACAAAGAGAACAAGTACGATGCTTCTAATGCTGCGGTACAAAAACTAGCTAAAAACTATTCATCATTCAAATATTTTGGAGCCAAAGGATTGGTATTAATGGCAAAGAATTTCTATGGCTTAAAAGATAGTTATCAAGCAACTTATATTTTAGAGAATGTAATTCAGAATTTCACAGCTTATCCAGATGTAGTTTCTGAGGCCGAAAAAGAATTAAGTGCTATAAAAGCAGAAGAGTCTAAAACAAATTCATCGATTACAAAGTAGAAAATAGAGCAAAAAGAGTATAGATAATAGAGACAAGAAAAATAGATAAGTCTTTTCTCTTTAATCTTTGCTCTCAAAAAAATAAAATATGAAAATCAATTTCCAAAATAAACATATCGCTTTTCTTTTGTTGCTAACTTCTCAGTTGACTTTAGCGCAGAAAAAAGACGAAACAAAAAAGAAAGACGAAACAATTGGTACCGAAGAAGTAAATGTGGTAAAAGCATATTCTCCTACAATCTCGGATGCTTTTAAAGTAAAAGAAATTCCTTCATTAAATGATGAAGGGAATGCTGCTAAAGAAACGATTAAATACACCATTTTTTCTTTTCCGGTAGCATCTACTTTTACACCTTCAAAAGGGAATGCTCAACTGGTTGATAAAGCTAAAAAAGAGCATTTGTTTACTAACTATGCTACTGCAGGAGTCGGTAATTACGGTAATTTAAATGCCGAATTATTTGTAGCGCAGGAATTAGGAAACAATGATTATGTAGCAGGAATGTTCAAGCATCAATCTTCGCAAGGAGGTATTAAGGATATAGATTTAAATGATAAATTTTACGATACCTCACTAGATTTAATTTATGGAGTAAAAAACAGAGATATGTCCTGGAATATTGATTTAGGATATCAAAACCAGATTTATAACTGGTATGGTTTACCAGTAGATTTTGGTTCTACCTTAACTCCGCAAGATCGCGGGATATTAATTAATAGTATAAGTCCAAAGCATTCGTATAACGGAATTAATCTTGGTGGAAATATCGATTTTAGTGATGGTATTTTTACTAAGGCAAGTATGAAGTACAGTCATTTTTCGGACGGTTTAAAATCTTCTGAAAATAGATTTTATATAAAGCCATCTTTTAAAGTCGAAATCATGGATCAGTCTATAAATACAGATGTAATTGTAGATTATGTTGGTGGAAGTTTTGAAAATAATTATGAGAAAACAAACTTACAGCCTATAAAATATGGATTTACCAATTTTGGATTATCACCAAGTTTTGTAATGCAACAAGATGATTGGACGCTTAATTTAGGAGCTAAATTGTTTTATAGTTTAGATAATGAAAATAGTAATAGTAAGATTTTAGTGTATCCAAATGTAACTGCTTCGTATAAAGTAGTTGGAGATTTAATGATTTTTTACGCTGGAGCGGAAGGGAATTTAGAACAAAACACCTATATGGATTTTGTAGATCAAAACCCGTTTTTATCACCAACACTAAATATTAATCCAACGGATATGCAATTCAATATTTTTGCTGGATTAAAAGGAAAATTAGCTAATAATGTAAGTTATAAAGTTCAGGGATCTTATGTAAACGAAAGAAACAAAGCATTGTTTAAGAGTAATGACTATACAGAAGATATAACTAATGAAAATTACGCTTTCGGAAACTCTTTTCAGGTTGTATATGATGATATGACAACAATGCGTTTTTACGGAGAGTTAAAAGCTGATTTCTCAGAGAATGTTTCTTTTGGAATCAACGGAACTTTTAATAGCTACAGTAATGATCATCAAAGCGAGGCTTGGAATCTGCCAACAATGAAATTAAGTGCTAATCTTGATTTTAATATTACCAAACAATGGTACGCAGGATTCAATTTGTTTTATGTAGGAGAAAGAAAAGACGAACAAGTAAATACAAGTTTAGCTATTGATGCTAGCCCGATTACATTAAAAAGTTATTTTGATTTAAATGCTCATGTAGGATATAAGTACAGCGATAGATTAACATTTTATTTAAAAGCAAATAATATTACTAATCAAGCCTACCAGAGATGGTTGAATTACCCGGTTCAAGGTTTTCAGATTATGGGTGGAGCTAATTATAAATTCGATTTTTAGGTTTATTTAACCGCAAAGACTGCAAAGTTTTACGCAAAGTACGTTAGGATTATTTAACCAAAAAGAATACAAGATTCGCTAGATCTTTTTTAAGATTTAGCGAATTTTGCTTTTTAATTAATGTTAATCTATATCTAACTAAATAAACCTTCTTTGTGGTCTTTGTGTGAAACTTTGCATTCTTCGTGGTTAACTCCTCAAAGTTCATATTAAATAAATTCTTTTTTGCGACCTTTGCGTAAAACCTCGCGCACTTTGCGGTTAATATTTTATTATGACTTTCAAGCAAAAAATACACGCCTATTATTTACAAATGGTTCAGGATCGAATTGATGTTTTTAAAGACATGATTTCGACATTGACCGAGGATTCTAAAAATGATGCCAAAGGTTCGGCAGGAGATAAGCACGAAACAGCTTTATCGATGATGCATATAGAGCAGGAAAAACTAACCAATAAATTAAAAGAAGCAATTAGTCAAAAAACTATTTTAGATAAAATTGACGCTTCAAAAACAACAGAGAATATCATTTCAGGAAGTTTGGTAAAAGCAAACGGAATTCATCTGTATTTGAGTGTGGCACTTCCTAAAATTGCCATTGACGGAATAAATGTAATTGCGCTTTCTCCACAATCCCCTCTTGGTTCTCATTTAATAGGGAATAAAGTTGGGTTTCAATTTGAAATTAATAAAACACATTATACGATTGAAAGTGTTGAGTAGTCTGTGTTTATTTTTATTATTTTAGTAGGAAATAAATAAAAATGAAAAGTATCTTTTTTTTGCTAGTATGTTTTGTATGTGTGGGTTTAAATGCCCAGACAATTAATTTAGAAGCTAAAGCTATAGAATTAGGAGTAGACAGAATAAGTAAAATTAATGGTACGAAAATTTACAGATTAGAGAAGAATGACCTATACGGTTTTGCTGATGAGAATTTTTCAATTATAATTCCTTGTGAAAATGATTATAGTGAATTTATAGGTGATCATTATTTAAGAATAAGAAATTTAAACGGTAAGTGTTCACTTTTTGATATGTCGCTGAAAAATTATGTTCAAAAGGATAAACATTATATTTCAATAATTTATACCATTATAACAGGAGATACTACTAAAAGCTTTTTTTCAAGTTCTAACTCAATAGAAGATGATAGCATAATTTATGATATCGAAGGAAAGACCATAGCAAACATAAAAGATTTTAGCATTTCAATGCAGGGTGGAAACGAATATGGTATTATTATGTTAGAAAATGGCAACGGATCTAATTTTAAAATGCTTAATGAGTTTGGAAAAGAAATTGCTTCATTTGATTATATATATTGTCCTTATAAAGACCGCGACTTTTTTTATGTTAGAAGAGACAGTAATATTTATACAAATCCGATTCGAAAATACGGTATTGTAAATCATGAGGGAAAAGAACTTTTAAAGATTAATTATGATAAAATTACTTTTCAGGAAGAGTCAATAATTATTACATTAAAAAACAAAATTAGTGTTTTAGATCGCAATTTAAAACTCAAATTTCGTTTAGAAAATGCAATTGATGCGGATGGAGTTAGAGGAAATGCTTTTCTAACTCAATATCCGAATAATAAATGGAAAGTGATCAATACAAACGGAAAAACACTCTTTACAGTTGATGCGAAAAAAGTGGAATCCTATCCGCATAATTTGTTTAAAGTCGAGAATCAAAATAGTAGCTATTTCGTTAATATGGAAGGAAAAACTGTTTCAAGTGAGTAAACATTTTCTGTTTCATTGACTTTTGAAAATAGCTTTAACTGACATTCTTATCAAGACATATTGCCGTTGCTAGAAAATTACATAACACAAATTCTTGTATAAATTGGCAAAACTAACCGAAATGGCAATATTGTGAAAAAATCTATTTTCTTTTCAAAAAATCTTTTCTTTTTGATATATTGTTGTTACTTGTGGAATATCTCAAGAGATAGTTCAGTAATAACTTAAAAATCTTGTATTTTACGCTTCATTTAGCCCTGAACTTGAAAATTTTAATTTCAGGGCTTTTTTTTGTGTTAAAATTTTACATTTTATATGTAAAATGATGATTATGGTTTTAAATTATA
>NZ_NCWQ01000120.1:0-9521 GCF_002156885.1 Flavobacterium sp. AJR
CTAAAAATTAAGCATTGTTTATTCTTTAATATTTAGCCATAATATTCTATTAATAATGAAGTATTAAAAAATAAGCACCCCTGTTATTATGTAATAGGCAAATATTTAAGAACAAACAAATTATTTTTTGTAAGATTTTGCGGTATTTATTTTTATATTTGTTTGTATCAACGATTTTGTATACTAAATCTAATCTTAGGAATTGTATGAAAAAGATACCTTTTAACCGACTGATGTTTTTGCGTTTTAATACAAGCTTTGTTATAGCAATAAGCCTAATCCGATTAGAATGGATTAAATTTTTAGGCCCGTCTACAATACCACAATGCAATTTTCTAATAGTTTATCTAGATAGAAATTCTAATTTATCCTATACCGTTGTTAATACATCTGTAAGGGTGTAATTATATAAACTATTCCCAAAAAGAAAGTAATTAAACTTCGTTATTATACCCCCCTTATTTATATAATTTATGAAACAAAACAAACTTTTGCTATTGGTTCTTTTTTGTTCCTGTGTATTGTTATCCAACTCATTAAATGCCCAATTAATGGCTGTAGAGTCTAAAGATACTTTGAACGGAAAACCCAAAGTTACTGCCAGACTTATAGGAAGGCTTAAATTAAATGGTATTTATGATATTAAGGGAAGCCTTGCGGGTAATAGTTCGTTTCTTATACATAAAAACGATGTTTCGGGTTTAGATATACCTTCTTTTAGTATGGATATGAGACAGTCGCAATTGCGTTTTGTTAGCACGATACAATTAAATAATGGTAAAGAATTAAAATCAATGTTAGAAGCAGATTTTGAAGGTGCTAATAATACGTCTCAGTTTAGGCTGCGTCATGCTTATGTTCAGTATGATCATTGGACAGTAGGACAAACGTGGTCAAATTTTGGAGATTCATCCTTATGGCCTTCGCCATTATTAGATTGGGATGGGCCTACTGGTATGGTACTTTCTCGTAGGATTCAAGTACGTTACACAGGTCTTTTTAAAGAAAATGGACATACCTCTTTTATGCTTTCGGCAGAGTATATGGAGCCGCGCCGTTTGTATGATTATACGTTAAGTCCAACTTATGGTGTAGATTATGCTCCCTCTAGAGCTCCCGATGCTGTAGCTGGTATACGATATGCTTTTGATAACGGAGGTTTCATGAAATTATCAGGTCTCTATCGCAGTATTGCTTATGACTCTGAGGATATTGCAGCTGGAAAAACAGAGTTTGAATTTGATTCTCAAAGTGGTGGTGGTGTTACTGCCATGACAAGTATATTTTTTAGAAAAAAATCAGGTTTAGTAAATAATCTACAAGCACAATGGACAATCGGTAAGGGAATTAGTGATTATTTTCTGGCCATAGGAGGATCAGGTCTTGATGGTTTTGCCAGATCAGATTTTTCAGGAAAACTAGATCTATTACCTGTACATGCTGGTTTTATTTCGTACGAACGTTTCTTTAATAAAAAGTTTCACTCGATGGTTATGGCTTCTTACAATCATTTTTATGATGGAGCAGGCACACTAGCAGGTTGGGACCGAATGACAAATTACCAGTTTACGCTTAACGCATCGTATGACTTCTTTGATTTTCTAACAATTGCACTTGAACCACAAATAGGGTACAAACAATTGCAATATGCCGATGGAAGTACACAAGGAGCTAACGCCGTTCGCATCAATTTTGGGATGCTATTTAATTTCTAATATCAGGATTAACCAAATAAATATTTTAAAAAATGAAAAAATTAGTACTTGTATTTTTGTTGTGTATTGCAACATCTTTGGCCTTTGGACAACAAAAGCCCAGAATCATAATTCTTGCCACGGGTGGAACTATAGCAGGCGAAGGAAAATCTTCGGATAGAGCTGGATATACTGCGGGTAAAATTCCTGTAGCTGATCTTATAGGAAGTATTCCGAGTATAAACGCTATTGCAGATATTAGCGGAGAACAAATATCTTCTGTAGGTAGTCAGGATATGAGTATTGAAATATGGAAAAAACTAGCTGTACGTATTAATGAAATATTTAGTAAAAATGAGGCAGATGGTGTCGTTATAACGCATGGTACAGATACTCAGGAAGAAACAGCTTATTTTCTTGATTTAGTTTTACCGCATGAATTACCTGTTGTAATTACAGGATCTATGCGTCCGGCAACAGCTATAAGTGCAGATGGACCTAAAAATCTTTTTGATGCAATTACTGTCGCTGCAGATCCTAAAAGTAAAGGGCGTGGTGTATTAGTATCTTTTAATGAATCAATCTACGATTCCAGAGAAGTTACTAAAACTAGTACAACAAAAGTAAATGCTTTTAGATCGCCAGATTCTGGACCACTTGGAGAAGTATATGATGGTCGTGTAGAATATTACAAATCATCGGTAAGAGAAACAGCAAAAGAAGGACCTTTTGAAGTAAATAAAAATACAAAATTACCTAAAGTAGAAATTGTATATATGTATGCCGATGCATCTCCAGAATATATAGATTATTTAGTAAAACAAAAAGTAAAAGGTATTGTAATAGCTGGTGTTGGAAACGGAAATTTCTCTAAAGCTTTTACCGAAGCTATAAAAAAAGCTACTAAAGCAAATATAGCAGTTTGTCGCTCAAGCCGTTGTCTAGAAGGCAGAGTAGTGCTTGATGGAGAAACAAATGACAATGAACTTGGTACAGTAGTATCAGATAATCTTAGTCCGCAAAAAGCAAGAATATTATTGATGCTTGGACTTACAAAATCAAAAAACAAAAAAGAACTGCAAGATTATTTCTTCCGTTTTTAATTTCCTTTTTTAATAATTTAACACATTACATTATGAGTAACTTTCGTACAGAACATGATTTTCTTGGAGAAAAACAAATACCAGACAATTGTTATTATGGAGTACAGACAGTACGTGCCAAAGAAAATTTTGATATAACAGGAATTCCTATTGGATCAGAACCTTTATTTATTAAGGCTTTTGGTCATGTGAAAAAAGCTGCAGCCATGGCCAACAGAGATCTTGGTGTATTAGATGCTAAAAAAGCCGAAGCTATTATTTATGCTTGTGATAGATTAATTGCAGGAGAATTTGCAGACCAGTTTATAAGTGATCTTATTCAAGGAGGAGCAGGTACATCTACCAATATGAATGCTAATGAGGTAATTGCAAACTTGGGATTGGAATATATGGGACATAAAAAAGGAGAGTATCAATACCTTCATCCTAATAATGATGTAAACCTTTCGCAAAGTACAAATGATGCCTATCCATCGGCTTTTAGAATAGCAATTTATCTTAAAATAGAGTATTTTACAGAAGCTTTAGCGCAACTGCAAGAAGCTTTTTTTCAGAAAGGAAAAGAGTTTGCTAATGTTATTAAAATGGGACGTACGCAATTACAAGATGCTGTACCAATGACATTAGGACAAGAATTTAATGCTTTTGCAACAACAATAGGCGAAGATGTAATTCGTTTACGCCAATCAGAAAGATTGATTACAGAGGTAAATATGGGAGCAACTGCCATTGGTAGTAAAGTAAATGCTCCAGAAGGTTATCCAGAACTTTGTGTAAAATACCTTGCCGAAGTAAGTGGAGTTCCTGTTACGCTTGCAGGTGATTTATTTGAAGCTACTTACGACCCAAGTGCTTTTGTAGAAGTAAGTGGAACTCTAAAAAGAAGTGCAATTAAATTGAGTAAAGTTTGTAATGACCTTCGTTTATTAAGTAGCGGACCTCGTTGTGGATTTAATGAGATTAACTTACCAGCGCTTCAGCCAGGGTCTTCGATTATGCCAGGAAAAGTAAATCCTGTAATACCCGAAGTAGTAAACCAAACTTGTTTTTATGTTATTGGTGCCGATTTAACGGTTACAATGGCAGCAGAAGCGGGTCAATTGCAATTAAATGTAATGGAGCCAGTAATTGGGTTTGCCTTGTTTACATCATTAGAGTATCTTACTAAAGCTTGTAATACTTTAAAAGATAAATGTATTGTAGGTATAACTGCCAATGCGGAACATGCAAAAGATTTAGTAATGAATAGTATTGGTATTGTAACACAACTTAACCCAATTTTAGGATACGAAGCTTCTTCAAGTATTGCCAAAGAAGCACTTAAAACAGGTAAATCGATACACGATATTGTAGTAAATGAAAGAAAACTCATTACCCAAGACAAATGGGAGGAGATTTACTCGATAGAAAACCTTATTAATCCTAAATTCATCACTTCATGATATTAGTACAGTTCGCTATACTTATGGCCATGATCCTTATAGGGTCAAGACTTAAAGGGATAGGTTTGGGAGTTATGGGAATGATAGGACTACTTATTTTTGTTCTGTTTTTTCATATGCGTCCAGCCGATCCGCCTATAGCGGTACTTCTTATCATTTTAGCCATTGTAACCACAGCTGCCACCTTACAGGCAGCTGGAGGTTTGGATTATTTGGTAAGTATTGCCGAGATGATTATTAGACGTAATCCGAAGTATATAACTTTCATAGCGCCATTTACAGTTTTCTTCTTATGTCTATTTGCAGGAACAGCGCATATAGTATATTCACTCCTTCCTATTATAGCCGAAGTATCAGCCAAGAAAAGAATACGACCAGAACGACCGTTGAGTATATCTGTTATCGCATCACACATGGCACTTACGGGTAGCCCAATGAGTGCAGCAACGGCTTCATTGGCAGCAATACTAGCTTATTCTACAGCAGTTGTAGATATAATGAAAGTATGTATTCCTGCTTGTATGATAGGTATTATAGCTGGTGTTATTTCGGTATGGAAAAAAGGAAAGGAACTTAATGATGATCCAGAGTTTATCGAAAAAATGAAAGATCCTGAATTTGCTGAGAGTATAAACAAAACATCCGAAACAAATAGAGAGTTAAAACCAGGTGCAAAAACAGCAGTATTTATTTTTGGTAGTGCCATATTACTCATCATATTTTTTGGAGCATTTCCGCAATTTATTCCAAATGTTGGAGAAGGAACTGCAGGATTTGCAGTAGGAGCAGATGGAGCAATTAACCTTACAGGATTAATAATCATGATAACATTATCGGCTTCGGCATTGATAATGATAATTACCAAAACACCTCCAGTGTTGGTAGCAAAAATGAGTTTGTTTACATCAATGGCTACTGCAATTGTATCAGTGTTAGGTGTAGTATGGATGAGCGCAACTTTTATGGGAGCAAATAATGCTTTAATAGAAAGCACTTTTAGAGATATAACATCAGAGTATCCTTTTACTTTTACCTTTGCCTTGATTATTATGGGAGCATTGACTTTTAGCCAGGCTGCTACAACAAAAATTATGATGCCAATAGGATTGTCTTTAGGAATTGGTCAGCCACATCTTATAGCGATGTTTCCAGCTGTAAATGCCGACTTTATATTACCGGGTTATCCTACATTAGTCGCAGCCATGGATTTTGATCGTACAGGCACAACTCGTATAGGGAAATATGTTGTTAATCACAGTTTTATGCTTCCCGGACTTGTTACCATTGCTGTAACTATCGCTTCAGGTTTTTTATTAAGCATGTTTTTATAGTACTTAATTAATGATTTGTTTTTCTTGTTTCATAATGCAAGAAAAGCAAATCATTACTAATTTTAAACCTATAAAGTTTCGATTAAGAATTTAAAATTAGCAAAAGATTTTTTTCACGCAGATAGTACAGATTAAAGCAGATTTTTTAGCAAATGAATCTGCATATATCAGCTTAAATCTTTTGGAATCTGCGTGAAAGAATATTTACCCCTTTTTAATGTTGAGTCTACCTATGTGTCAAAACTAATTACAATGAACAGATTAATTTTGAGTATTGTGTAATTAATTTTAAACCTATAAAGTTTCGATTAAGGATTTAAAATTAGCAAAAGATTTTTTTCACGCAGATAGTACAGATTAGAGCAGATTTTTTAGTAAATGAATCTGCATATATCAGCTTTAATCTTTTGAAATCTGCGTGAAAGAATACTTACACCTTTTTAATGTTGAGTCTACCTATGTGTCAAAACTAATTACAATGAACAGATTAATTTTGAGTATTGTGTAATCTTTTTTTACTTGAAGTATTACTGCTACCATTACTACAGGAAGCAGCTGCTAAAATTCAAATTAGCAATCTATTACATCCTTACTACAAAATATTTTTTTATATATTTGATTTTATATATTCGTTTTTAATTAATTCGAAATACTAATTTTTAGTGCTTTTTGAATAATACTAAAAACGTTTTTTTTGTTTAAAAGAATTTCTTGCCCCAGAAGTTTTTTTAGGATTGTCGCCGTAAAAAGCACCAAAAATAACCTACTGTATAAAACAAAATGATCAAATTTAGAATTAGATTTTTATGTACCTCTATTTTATTTGTAACCTTCGTACTTAACGCTCAAATTAAGAAAATAGGTGTTCCTTTTATAACAAATTATAGCCCTAAAACCTATAAAGCAGCTTCTGAGAATTGGGATGTTTTACAAGACTCTCAAGGAATGATGTATTTTGCCAATCATTTTGGTTTATTACAATTTGATGGAGTAAGATGGGGGATAATTATGCAGCCAGAAAACAAGAGTATGGTTCGCTCCCTCGCGATAGATAAAAACGATAAAATTTTTATAGGTGCTCAAGGCGATTTTGGGTTTGTAACCAAACAGCCAAATGGTCAATACGATTATACATCTTTAGTTAAATTACTTCCAGTTTCATCCAGAAATTTTAGTGATGTTTGGCATACTATTGTTCATAATGATGAAGTGATTTTTTTCTCGTACGAAGCTCTTTTTATTTATAAGAAAAATAAAATTCAAGTTATAAAAGCCATTACGAGTTTTGATGAGTTTTTTAAAATTAACACTAATCTTTATGTATTAGATAATAAGAAAGGATTACTTAAAGTAAAAGATGATCAGTTGAATTCTATTGATGGCGGTTCGAAATTTGCAGGAATGAAAATCCTGAAGCTATTCGGAACCGAAAATAACCTAACATTATTAACTCAAAAAGACGGCTTTTTTATTTATAAGAATAGCCAATTAAAACCTTTAAAAACCGAAGGAGATTATCTTTTAAAACAAAATCAGGTTTCTGTTGGTATTCTTCTTCCAGATGGATATTATGCTATTGGAACACGAGAAAACGGACTCATTATTATTGATAAAAACGGACGCTTAATTCAGCATATAAATAAGCAAATGGGTTTGCAAAATGAGTATGTTACCAATCTTAAACTCGATGCAGCAGGTAATTTGTGGGTAACACTTAAAGATGGGATTGCGCTTATTCAAATTTCATCGCCATTATCAAGAATTCTGGATACCACAAACTTCGAAACCAAAATATATTGCAGTCAGATTTATCAAAATAAGTTATATATAGGAACGGATAATGGATTGTTTTGGTTGGATTGGGAGAAATACAAACTTGGGCAACACGGAAATATACATTTTCAGCGTGTAGCGGGAATGTCTGAAACGGTATGGAACATTGGTGTTTTTGATAATGTACTTTTGGCTTTCGAAAAAAACGGAATATTCGAGATAAACGGAAGTGCAGCAAAATTAGTCGCAAAAACAGATGGAGTATGGCAAGGTATAGTTATGCCAAATCATCCCGATTTGTTACTAGTTGGAGGATATTCGGGATTATATTTATTAAAAAAGGTAAATCAATCTTGGGTATATCAGTTTAAAATTAAAGGCTTTAAAGAAAGTAGCAGAGTAATTGCGATTGATAAAGAAGATAATATTTGGATAGCACATGGATACAAGGGAATCTTTAAAATAAGATTGAATAATACATTTGATAGTATTGCAAGCATGCATTTTTATGACAAGAAAGACGGTTTTCCGTCGAGTATATTTTTGAATACAGTCAAGCTAAATAATCAAATTCTTTTTGGTACTACAAAAGGGGTTTACAAACAAGATTCTTCTACAAAACGAATGGTTCCGGATGCTGTTTTTAAAAAGTATTTGGGTATGAATAATCACATCAGATTACTCAAATCCGACAATAAGAATGCGATTTGGTATGTTTCGGGAGATAATACAGGAAGAATCAATCAGAAAAAAGACGGAGGTTTTTCTATAGATGAATTGCCTTTTAGAAAATTGAGGTATTTATATATTCCTGGCTTCGAAAACATACAAACTACTCAAGAGGGAGATGTATTTTTTGGCACTCAAGACGGATTGATTCATTATAATAGTATTAAAAATAAAAGTTATGGTTTAAAATACAAAGCAGTTATATCCGAAGTAAAAAGTATTTTTCCAAAAGACAGTCTATTATATTCAAGCAGATACGATGTTCTTTCGGCAAAAGAAATAACTACAAATGATAAATTTTATCCAGTTTTGCCTTATTCTAAAAATGCACTTCATTTTTCGTTTGCTGCACTTTGGTATGATGATGCCGATGGCACAAAATATGAATATTGGTTAGAAGGTTTTGAACCAAAATGGTCTGATTGGGGACCACAAACAGAAAAAGAATACACTAATCTACCCGAAAACGAATACACTTTTCATGTAAGAGCCAAGAATATATATGATGTAGTAAGCGAAGAAGCTGTTTTTAAATTCGAAATTCTGCCGCCTTGGTACAGAACGAGTTGGGCTTACATCACGTATTTATTCCTTTTTGGAACTCTAATCTATGTAATTATTAAATATCAAAAAAAATTAGCAGAACGTAAGCGTCAACAATTAATTCTAGATCAGGAAAAAGAACTATTGCTAAACCAAGCAGCATTTAATGAGCAAAAACTGTTATTAGAACAAGAAAACATGAATGTGATTCGTGAAAACTTAGAAGCTACAATTAATCTCAAGAATGCCAAAGTAGCTTCAAATACAGTCAATTTGATACATCTTAATGAAATTTTATTATCTATAAAGGAACTTATTAATCAAATTGATAAAAAGAATGATTCCGCTATAAATTTGGGTTTCTTAACCAAAATCAATCGAATAATTGATCATGAATTGCAAGGAGATAAACATTGGAATGAGTTTGAGGAAATTTTCAATCAGCTACACGATAATTTTATCCAACGTTTAAAAGCAAGTTATCCCGAATTAACGCCCCGCGATATGCGATTGTGTGCTTATTTGCGTATGAATTTTAATACCAAAGAAATAGCACCACTTTTAGGTATTTCGGTTAGAGGAGTAGAAGATACCAGATATCGTATTCGTAAGAAACTCCAGCTTTCATCTGAAGCAAATATTACGGAGTTTATACTCAACTTTTAAAGCTTAACCGCAATCTTAAATTGTCTATAAATGAACACGGATAGGGACGCGGATGATACGGATTTACAAAAGTAAAGTCGCGGATTAAAAACGGATTTTTAAAAATAATAGATAGAAAATCCGTTTAATCTGTGTTTTCGCTTAAGCGAATCTGTTTTATCCGTGTTCCTTTTCGCAAAGAGTTACTGACTTAAATTGTCTGTAAAGGGACGCGGATGATACGGATTTACAAAAGTAAAG
>NZ_NCWQ01000121.1:0-9074 GCF_002156885.1 Flavobacterium sp. AJR
AAACTAATATTTTTTTAGATTTTTCTATTTCCATAAATTTATTTAAATCGGCTATAACATTTGAAACTACTTTTCCGTTCATACTTTTGTAAAAGGGAAATAATTCGACTTGATCGAGATAAACTGTAGGCCGCTCTAAATTAGGATGTATTAGTGCTTGTTTTATTATTATACGATCATTATTAATTGCGTAAACATCTTTAAATGTAACATCCGAAGAAATATTAATTTCCTTGTTCCAAAGTGAAAATAAAAATAAATCTACAGGAATTGGTTCTACTTGTTTTTTTTCAAATATTGGCAGATCTTGATTGTACTCCTTTTCTAATTTGAAGGCAAAATTGGTTTGGTTTTTAGAGATATCAAGTTGAAAGTTTGCTCTTTTCATCCAAAACTCTTTTTTTTCTGAGTATGCCCATGCTTTGCGATAATAATCGGCTGTCCAATGTGTGTGATTAACAACCGATTCTATTAACTTTTCTTCATAAAAATTCTTTGGATGCTGAGAATCGGGATTTTTTAAATAGGTATTTATTGCAATAGCAACTTGCAATGAAAAGCGCATTGCTTTTTCTACACCTGTTGAAGAAAGTGGATCTAATGTAAAAGCGGCTTCTCCAATTTTTACAAACTGCTTATTCCATGGGTTTTGATTAACAAACGAGGTAACGGAACAAGTTTCTATATGACCCTTTCTTGCTTTGTTTGCTAATGGAGAAAATAATTCGGTCTTATTCATTAAATCTAAAAGATGCAAATCGCTATTATTTTTTAATGTAATTGGATCTGTAAAGCACATAATGCGATAGCGATTTCCCGCAACTGGAGATCCCCATAACCAACCATCATCAACAGCTTCGATTAATGCTTCTTTGGTAGTTGAGTTATTATCTATATGTGTCCATACTGCAATAGCCGAAGGTGCAATGGGAACTCTCTCGCTTAAAAGCGTCCCTTTGCGACCTCGTGCATCTAATACTATTTTCGAATTAACTTTAATTTCAACCGAACCAGCTATGATTTCTAATATGAATCCATTTTCTGTACTTATGGATTGCTTTAATTTTGCGGGTTGTATGGAATGTAATCCTTTTGCAATAGCAAATTCTAGTAACTCCTGATCCAGTTTGCTTCTATCCACAATTATCCCTTCGTTATTTTGACCAGGACGATAGTATATATCATCTGCATTTTCCCAAATTACCTTGGCGGGAATGTTTCTTAAATATGTAGAATCTACCAGTAAATGACCTGCATTTAAATATTCGAAAATATTGTGAATTCCTGGTGAAAGGGACTCCCCTATTTGTGGTCTCGGAAATTGTTCCTGTTCTAGCATTCCAACCGTATATCCCATATCTAATAAACGTATTGTAGCGCATAATCCGGCAGGACCAGCTCCGAGAATAAAGACATCGAAAGTATCAGGTACCGTTTTCATTTACAATTAATTATTCCAGTTTGGTTTTAATCGTGATAATCTTTCATTGGCTTGTATGGTATAAAATAACCATGATCTTATATAGTCACAGGCTGGTCTTCCTTTTTCGATTACTTCATGATGGCATCCACCACCACAAAGGTATCGAGCCCAACATTTAGAACATGGTTCTTGTGTGTTTACATGTCTGGAAGCTAGCCAATTGTTTTGTAAGTCAGCTTGTACACCATTGTTTAAGTCGCCCATTTTCCCTACATCTTCGTTTACAAAACGATGGCAGGCAAATAATTCTTCATCTGCAGATACGCCCATATAACCCGCGCCTGCACCACAAGGATAAGGTCTATGTGTTCCTTTGGAAATTTCTTTTAATGCGTTTACCATATTCAAAAAAGGATAACGTTTTCCTGCCAGTACATTTTTCTCAAAATTAAGTCCGCAAGCAATCATATTTTCTAACATGATGGCTAGCTGCTCATTGTTCATTTCATTTTGTCCGTTGCTAGATCTTAACAAAGGCGAGAAACCTACACCGTGAAAACCCATATTAATAAATTCATCCAGAACAGCAGGAAGGTTTGTATTTTCGGGAGTTACTGTTACTCTTGCAGATACCTGCATTTTTCTTTGCAAAGACAATAAAGGCTGAATATTTTTTATGATTCTATCATAACTTCCTTTACCTCCTTTCATGGGGCGATTAAGGTCATGATCTTTGCCTATTCCGTCTAAACTAATAGTTACTGAAAAACCATATTCTTCAAAAAAAATGGCATCACTTTCTGTAACTAAAGTTCCGTTTGTAGTAATGGAATAACTGACTTGTATTTGTTTCTTTTTTGCAGTTGTATCAGCATAAACAGTAGCTTCTCTAATTGCTTGTCTGTTAATTAGTGGTTCTCCTCCTAAAAAAGTAAGTTGTGCTTTGCCTCCTTCCGGGCAATCTTTTAATAATAAATCGATGGCTTTATAAGCGGTTTCTAAAGACATGTTTTTTGTAGGTCCTCCAAAATCACCCTGATCGGCATAACAATACGTACAACCCATATTACATTTTTGCGCTATTGCTAATGATAAAGCATGCAATGGCGGACTTTGTAAAGGTTCATCTGTAATATATTCGGGAGCATCCAGCCCCAAAAAGTTTAGTTCATCTTGCAGGCCTTTATCATCCTTTTTATCCATTAGGAAAGCTATTTTTTGTTCTACTTCTGGAGAAATAGTATAAAGTCGGCTTCCATTTGGGATAAAAATCTGAGACGATTGTCCTCCTTTTATCAAATGTGCTTTGGCTGAACGTGGTTTAGATTGCGGAACAATTATTTGTGCCAATTTCATTGCAATCGACGCATTTTTTTTCTGTTCGGCAAACGTATCAATAACTCCTATCATTTCGTTTTGTTTGATTTAGGTTTTATTTTGCTACTTTCTATTGCATCATTTCCTTTTATAATAAAGTTGAGTTCGCCTTGCCAATTCTCAAATAAATCTTGATAGGAAATTAATCTTGAGTTTTTCCAATCGTCTGGAATATAAGAACCAGTTCGTTTTTTGGACATCCATAAATCTCCAGTACTCAAACCATTTTCATCTGGAACAATATTTACAAAATCAGGTCTGCTGGCTGCCCAATAATAGCAAGAACATTCACGGTAATCATTTTGCCATGGCGCGCAAAGTCCTTGAGTTAATTCTCCGGGTTTTAAAATTGTATCTGAAAATGCTGCACTATTACCATCAAATACTTTATTAACTACTAATATTACAGCAATATATTTTTCTACATTATGTAATTCATTTAGATCAACTACAACTTCCTCCATTGAAGGTTTGGCTGTAAAATGACATATTACTTCCTGTCCTTGTTTTTGCAAAACGTGAACCATAGAGTTCGACCATTCCATAAACGAAACACCATTTGGGTTTGCATCGGTCTTTAGGGGAGTATTATCTCCATCGGGAAAAACAGGCCCAAATGTCTGTACCATTGTAGGTTTTCCTTCTATAGCTACCAATCGGTGTCCTACTAAACTTTGAAATTTTATATCGGTAGCTTCCAGTACATAATTATTATTTTCAATAAGAACAATGCCATTAAATGCTCTTCTCCAAAGATTTCTAAAATCAAATTCTAATCCGGGAAAACAATTCGAAATCGCTGTTCTTGGCAAAACCGCAATAGGGTTTCCTGTTCCTCTATAATGTAATTGTGCGGTTAAATTTGTAGCTTTTAGTGGTGAGCCGTATGATACTGGCAGCGTATCTGGATTATTATCCTTGAAAATAGAGGTGCTTGCAGCCTTTATTATCGTATTAATTTGGCGGTAGGTAAAAGTTAGTGATCTACCATCGGCGCCACGCATTAATGCAGGCATTTTTCGAAGTGCTTTACTCGATAAATCACCTATTTCTGTAGGTTTTCGCAATAAATCACCAAACCAGGGCGATGCACCCGAACTTAACCCGTTAAAGACTCTTTCGTGTAATAATTGCAAAGCAAGATTATCAACAAGGGAGGTTGCCATAATGGGTTCAAAAAAACGTCCGAAATCATTTGTGTTTTGGCGTACCATTGTACTTGCAACATTTTGTTTTCCTTCGTAACTATTCCCATTCATAATTGTTGTATTCATCAATCGAATAGTTTCAAAAGCTCTGCGAATAATTTCTTCGGCTTCTTCTATACTTACTTCTCCATCTATATCTGTACTTAATATTATTTGTTCTAGCTCATCAGACACTACACGAATTGGTAAAGTATCGGGAGCAAAAGATGGTGGCCCTGCACTAATATGTGCTTTGGCTGTTAATGTTTTTTCATCCGAAACCTTTAGTTTAACGGTTACAAAACCATCACATTCATCATCAATATATCCCCAGCTTACTTGCCAACTTACTTGTTTTTCATCGGTATAGGAATAACCGGCAAAAATTTGTGCCGGAGCAGTGTAAAATATATTAGGAGTGCCACTTTCCTGATAACCACGCCATGTCCCTTTACCTTCGCTTGTATCGTATATTATTAAATCTTCTTTCTTTTCAAAAGTTGGGTCTTCTTGTATTTCTGTTTCACCAGGACCTGTCTTTCTTTTTAAATTTGAACCATAAACTTTACCGCCTGCAGGTGTATATCGTAATCTTAATTCTGGAAACTCTTTTGTTGGTTTTATGTACTGAACAGAACCTAATGGTAATTTTTTATTTGGCAAAAAGTTATTACAATCAGCTAGCAATGGTTTTGATTCATGCGAGGTAATGTTAGTAATTTTTGCTGTCATTTTATCATTGACATCGGTGGTTCTTCTAAATATTTTTATGTTAGCCACATCTACATCCCAACTAATGTCTTTCAGACTTAATCCTGCCTGAACAAGCAATTCTTCTGTAAGAGGCACTAACTCGCCAGGGTTTTCATCTGTTATAGCAAACACTTCCAGGAAAGGTGAAACTGGGCGTATTTTTCCTTTTCTATCTGCCAGACTTGTAACCTCTTTAAATTTTATATTTATAGGATCATGAGCTTTAATTTCTCCTGAAACGGGGTCTACTGTTAAGGTCGTTTTTGGTATTATTTCTCTAAAGTCAAGTGGTTTTTCTTTAGATAATTCAAGGTCATACGCTTCCATTGGTGTATTTGATTCTCCTAATCTGCCAATTGCAATGGGAGGAAGAATTCGTAATTCTATAATTTTCATATTGTAGTATTTTAAATGTTTTAATTGAGTTGAATTAATTTGAAACTATACCAGATTTTCCTGGGTTAAGTGTACAATTGCTTGTAATAGCTTTTTATCAGCTTCTTGTAATCCATTCAAATATTGAATATGTGGTTGGTCTTTAAAGTTCTTTAACTGTACGATAAGATTATTTGATGCTTCGAGAAGGTCTTTGTGTGATCTCCATCTATTGTGTTCTCCAAAAGGCAAATCAAATGTATATGGGAGTGTAAATGGTGGTCCGGCCATTTTGCTGCTATTTTTAGCAATAGGAGTCTGAACCAATATAGTAGCCAGACTTCGTAAATTATACATTTCTCCAAATGAAGAATTGATAATCATACCACGAGGAGAAGTATTCCCAGAATGATTATAACCATCATCTAGTAAAAAACTATGATTTAAGAAATTAAGCAATAATCGATAACGAATATCACACAAGTTTGCCCAAAGTATTGCCTGCGGATCTGTAATTTTTTCACTTTCTGCTTCTACTGCCGAGGCTTTAAACGTTGATTCTTCTATTACTTCGATTTTTTTGCCTACATAAGGATTGGTAGCAACATCACGAGAAGGATTAAAAGTGCCTTTGGTATCTTCTAATAATTCTTTATACTCTCTGTAGATATGTAAAAACCTTTCGAAATGAGATGGTGTACCTTCTTTTACATCTAAACCTTCTCCCTGCTCTGCAATTTCATTTAATGCATTATAAGCGTCATCACGAGATAATAATGCTGCAACTAATACGTCGGGGCTTTTTGTATAAATGCTTTTTCCATCACTTCCTCTGTCACCTTCCTTATATCCACGACCCCATTCGCCAAACTTAGCCTGATAGTTATAAGTAGCAGCCTGAAAAGTTTCATCGGATATTACATCAGGATCCTTAATTAATTGAAGCAATACTATAAACAATGCTCCAACGGTATGCGGATCATCTACAGTTGTTTGTACGGATTTCTTAATTTCGGCAGCCAAAGGATCATCACCATCCAACCAATCCGAAGAAGCTTCGGCATAAACATATTTAGCAAGGGATTTAAGAGAGAATTTTTCTAAAGTAAAAGGAAAAGGGTAAAAAGGACTATCCCAAGGATAACTTTCTCTTCCAAAATTTAAGGGAGCTCCAATCACTTTTAATACATTTTGTACCGAGATAAAATGTCCCATTTCTTCTTTGGCAATACCCAAAATTATATTTTGCCAAGTATGTACTTTTTCTTGATATTTTTCTGGAATTTGAGGTCCACCTATACTGTAAGCAGAGTAAAGATACTGCAACATAAGCCCTTGCTCTATTTCGGCATCTATCTGTAGTAACATAGTAATGTAATCTTTTCCATTAAATTCTGATGGTACCTTAAAACGTTTTGCTTTTTCTAGATTTTCATAAGTGTCGGTAAGACTATCTGTTGCCATAAACATTTTGTTTGCGGCGTTCTCCGTCGGTTTATTATTGGCTTTTGCCCATTCTAATATTGGGGAAATAAAATGGTCTCTTTTCGGATTGTAATTCATAATATATTGTTTAGTTAAATTTCTATTTAATTATATCGTACTTACTACCAACTCAATTATATATGCTAATCATTACTGGATTTTAGACTTTTAATTCAAATGATAATTTAATAACCTAAACTCATTCTGTTATAACTGTCTAGTGTATTGGTTTTTAGTTGGTATTAGAAGAATCTAAGCTAAGTTTTTAATTAATAAATTTGCCCAGTATAAATACCTGTTTTTCATTGTTATGACATTTTTTTAATAAGATTATTATCTAAGTATTATGGTATGATATAGTATAAAAAAAACCAGAATTGATTTAGGAAATCAATTCTGGTTTTTTTTATAATTTTCGAGGAAATACTAGTGAGAGTTATTTAGCTTCGATGTCATGAAATTCAAATCTATCATTATTTGCTGATTTTACTGTTACGTAGTACTTTCCAATAGGTAAATTGATTTCAATTTTATCGCCTTTAGGGATAATTAAGGTTGATTCTATTGGGATTAATAAATCTGCATTTTTAGTTTTGTTATATTCATCAAACAGAAAAATTTCAACTAGTAATTCTTCATTTTTAAAAGCATTGAGTTTTTCATTTTTTAAAACAACCTTCTTAAAAACGTCATTCGGGTAAACTGATTTTAGGTTTGCTTCAAGATTATTTATTAAAAAATAATCAGCACTTGATTTCATTAAAGTATCATTTGCAAATATAGATTTAGGAAGCAAAACTAATTTTTCCTTAGTGTTACCAATAACTGTTTCCTGATTAATTGTAATCGGATCAATGTTAGAATATTCTTTTAAATAACTTCCCATGACACGACTTTCTCCGTCCTCTTCTAAGTGACCATGACCAACATAAATGAAAATTTTTTCCTTTGGATTTTTCTCTAATATTTTCATGATATTCTTGGCTTGCCCTATTTCTCTTGGAACGTTTCTATCTTGATTTTCATGTCCTAAAAGATTAAACCCCATAGCATTTGCTTTTCTTACAAAATGACCAAAATAGGGATCCTTAATATAGAATCCATTTTTAGAATTTGGGATTACAGTAGTATTATTATCTTCATTTGGCACAAATGTTTCCATAGAGATAGTTGTGAATCCTTTTTGTTTTAAAATATCTAATAATGACATAGCAAATAATCGATGTTTAGGATAAAAATGATCCTCGTTAAGCATGATTATCTGATTATTATTGGCTAAGTCGGCAATTGTATTATAAATATCTTGATTAGTTTTAACTTCCTCTTTTGATAAAGAATTTAGAACTATAGCATTAAAGTCATCTTTTTTATTTTCATAGTTTTTAATGAGTAAATCATATTCTTTATTATTACCCATAAAAGAGTTAATTGTAAAATACAATGGTTCTTTGAGCATTATTTTCTTAGGATCTTTTATGGGAGCTTCCTTTATTTTCTCTCTTCCTTGAAGAAAATTTTTATGTGGCTCGACTGTATAATAATTGTACAGTTTCATAAAGGACAGTTTATCTAAATTGGTATTATCAAGATTAACTGTTTTCATATTTTCAGTAGCCTTTTCCAAATTATTAGCATGATCCAACATACGTGTAATGCAAATAATTTTCTTTGTTCCTTTTTGTTTTTCAAAAATAACAACTCCATTGATGCTGTCATTTTTTACAATTTTTTCATGAGCAATTGTATCAATAGGGTTTTCAACTTTTTCAAAGAAATATGATGTTTCTACATTTTGATCTGTTTTAAAACTAAGGATTAAATTAGCTATAGAAACATCTTTAAAATCTCCAATTTTCTTTTTTAAGTTGTTTTTCTTCTCTTTCGAAAGATCTTCATAAGTTACATTTCCTAAGATATCAATTGAAACATCTAGTGAATCATTGTAAAACAAATCTCCGTAGTTTCTTTCTCCAGTTATATAATTGTGTTTAATAACATCTTGATTAATTGTTTTGCACCCAATTAGTAATAGGAAACAAGATGCTGAAAAATAATTTTTTATAAATTTAATTTGAATCGTTCTTTTTCTAAACATAATTATTAAAAGCGTATAATTTTAACTGTTTTATGACCAATGACTCTACTCAATTACTCAGATTTATTTGAAGTAAATATCTTTGCTTTTTAATATTTTACTCAACAATATATTATCATAAACGTATATTATGTTACCCAAAAACGATAGATTTATTTGCTATTATTTCTACTTCAAAATCTGAAATTCTGATAAATAGTAACTCACAAGTTTCAGTATCGGGAAATAAGACTACAAAATTTTATGACCTATCTAAATTAAAGGAATTCTAAAAATGCTATGAATTAGTTAATTACATATTGATAACTTTTAAATCATGTTTTTTTAAAGAAAATTTAATAAACATTAATTTTGCAAAGTATTATATTTGGCGGCTTAT
>NZ_NCWQ01000122.1:0-18465 GCF_002156885.1 Flavobacterium sp. AJR
CAATCTTGGAATTTGACTTTTGATTTTTGTAATTTTTAAGAGTCGGGTGGGAATTTATTATTTTTTAGCTTCTTCGATATAAGAAATAGCTTGACCTACAGTAGCAATGTTTTCTGCTTGATCGTCTGGAATTTGGATATCAAATTCTTTTTCGAATTCCATAATAAGCTCAACAGTGTCTAATGAGTCAGCTCCTAAATCATTAGTGAAGCTTGCTTCTGTTACAACTTCGTTTTCGTCAACACCTAATTTGTCTACGATAATCGCTTTTACTCTTGATGCAATGTCTGACATAATCTTTAATTTTAGAATTTAATTTGTTGGCAAAAATAAAAAACTTTATTTTAAAACCACGATTTAGTTAATAAATGTAACACTAATTTATAAAATTAATTTCAACAAAGGGGTTCGAATGTTATTTATTTTGGTTTTTTATTCCGTTTTTTGCAAAAAATAAATCAATTCGAGTATGAAAAAAATTATTGTTTTTGCTTCAGGTTCAGGGAGTAACGCCGAAAACATAATAAAATATTTCGCTGAAACACAAATTGCAAATGTGGTTTCTGTGTTTACCAATAACGCTAATGCGAAAGTAATTGAAAGAGCCAAAAACTACCAAGTTGAGGCCCAAATTTTCACCAAAACCGAATTAATTGACGGTAATGTACTACAAAAAGTAAAATTAATTGATCCAGATTTGATCGTTTTGGCTGGATTCTTACTTCAATTCCCAAAAAACATTATCGAGGCATATCCTAATAAAATAATTAACATTCATCCTGCATTATTACCTAATTATGGAGGGAAAGGAATGTATGGAATGCACATTCACAGAGCAATAGTCGAAAATAAGGAAAAAGAGACAGGAATAAGTATTCATTATGTAAATGAGAATTATGATGAAGGAGCGATTATCTTTCAGGAAAAAGTAGCTTTGATTGATACGGATACAGCAGAAGATGTGGCCGCTAAAATCCATGAATTAGAGCAAAAACACTTTCCAGAAGTGATTGATAGATTAATTAGACTGGCTTAGACTTCTTAGATTTTTAGACTTTTAATTGGAATCATAAATTTTATTCTAGATTTAAAAAAAAGAATTGAATTGATGTTTTGTTATGAATTTTTAAGTTATCATAAATGAAGCTAATTGTTTAATGATCCAATAATCGAACAGTCTAAGAAGTCTAAAAGCGAAGCAAGTCTACTGTGTAAGTAGTCTAACAATCTAAGAAGTCTAAGTAAGTCTAGATTCTAAGTAGTCTAAAATCTAATAATCTAAGCAGTCTAAAATGAATCAACACGAAGTACATATATATACAGATGGCGCAGCTAAGGGGAATCCTGGTAACGGGGGATATGGAGTAGTTATGGAATTGGTTGGAACACCACATAAAAAGGAATATTATGAAGGATTCCGTCTTACTACAAATAACAGGATGGAACTTTTGGCAGTAATAGTAGGTTTAGAGAAACTTAAAAAACCAAATATGAAAGTTCTTGTTATTTCAGATTCAAAATATGTGGTTGATTCTGTTTTAAAAAAATGGGTTTTTGGTTGGGAAAAGAAAAAGTTTGTTGGGAGAAAAAATCCTGACTTATGGAAACGTTTTTTGGTTATTTATAGAAAACACCAAGTTGATTTTAAATGGATAAAAGGGCATAATAATCATCCTCAAAATGAGCGTTGTGATGAATTGGCAGTTATGGCTTCCATGCAAAAGCAACTTTCTATAGATGCTTATTATGAAAATATAGGATCTAAAGAAGCATAAAAAACGTGTCAGGGAAACATTTTCCTGACACGTTTTTTTTAAAGTAATTGTATTGTTTTATTCTTTGTCTAAATCTTTAGATTTATTGAAACCTACAAGTAATCCAATTCCCGCCATGGTAAAAATTGTAGATGGATAAACTGCACCATCTTGCAAAGAAGTGTACGTTGTAATTAGCAAGGCAATGAAAATTCCAATTCCGCTTCCTATTAATAAAAAGGCAAAATTTAAAATAAGGACTTTCCATATTGGTGTATTATTGTTTTTCCCTTTCATGAAAATACTGGCATCGACACCTTTTTCTATGAGAGCTAATCGTTCTCTGTTTCTGGTTGAATAAATAAGATAGACAATTCCGAATATCATTAAGAAAAGGCTAATTGGCACTAAAATTTGTGGTCCCATAATTTTTATAATTTAATTGATTGATATTCCATATGACGAGATAAGTTTAACTGAGGTTACAGATTTTGTCAAAAAAAATATTTTAACTTAGTTGTAACCTTAATGAGTTTGTTGTCGTCATATGGAATATGGATAAAGTAAATGATCAGTATTATATCAATCAGGTTCTTTTAGGGGAAACTAATATGTTTGCAGTATTAGTTGATCGTTATAAAGACATGATCTTTACTATGGCTATAAAGATGGTAAAAAATAGAGAAATAGCCGAGGAAGTTTCTCAGGATACCTTTATTAAGATTTTTAATTCCTTGAATAAGTTTAAAGGAGATTCTAAGTTTTCGACCTGGATTTATAAAATAGCCTATAACACATGTTTGGATTATTTGAAGAAGAATAAGAAAGACGAAAACCACGTTGTTATCGATGAGCTTAAAGGATATTTGATTAAAACTACAGATAACGCTTTAAGTATTTTGGAAAATCAAGAACGGAAGCAAGATATCCAGAATTGTTTAAATTTGTTGCCAAGTGAAGAAAGTTTTCTATTGACACTTTTCTATTTTGACGATCAGAATTTAAATGAAATAGCTAAAATCATGGATATTAGTGTCAGTAATGTCAAAGTGAAGTTATTCCGGAGTAGAAAAAAATTAGCAGTTATTTTAAAAGAGCAATTAGAACCTGAAATATTAGATTATTATGAAAGAGAGCGATGAATATTACGAAAATTTAGTAGACAAAGTTATGGCAGAAAGTGTTTTGCAAAAGCCTTCAGCTGATTTTACTTCAAAGATCATGTCACAAATTTTAATTGCAGAGAAAAGTAAAGCCATTGTGTATAAACCACTAATTTCAAAATCTGTTTGGTTTGTGATTCTGGTATGCTTAATTGCTTTTGTTGGGTATGTGATTTTTGGTGGGAACGAAACGAAACAAAACGATTTGGTTGTAAGTGATTTGCTTTATTCTAAAATTGATAATATTACTCCTTTGTTTCAGTTTTCAAAAAACACATCTTATGCAGTTTTAATTGTAGCTTTAATGGCCTTGATTCAGATACCAGTATTGAAGAATTATTACGATAAAAGATATAGATTCTAAATCGTGTTTTTTAGGTTTTTCTGATTTATTTATTCTTATAAATGTAAGAAATAATCCAGTATTTGTAAGGTGTAAGTATTTGGTTTTTAGTGTATTTGGTTGATTTATTGAGTTTCGTTTTTTATGAAAATTTTGATACGATCAATCGTTGCAACTCTGAAACTTATAAAGTATCTTTGCACCTTAATTCGAAATTCATAAAATGAATAAATTACTGATTGTCGGAACAGTTGCTTTCGATGCTATTGAAACCCCTTTTGGGAAAACAGATAAAATATTAGGTGGTGCAGCGACATATATTGGTTTGTCGGCATCGTTTTTCAACCTACAATCGGCTATTGTTTCTGTAGTTGGAGATGATTTTCCTCAAGAACATTTAGATTTATTAACTTCAAGAAATATTGATATTTCTGGACTTGAAATCGTAAAAGGTGGGAAAACTTTCTTTTGGAGCGGACTTTACCATAACGATTTGAACTCAAGAGATACATTAGCGACAGAGCTTAATGTATTGGCAGATTTTCAGCCTAAAGTTCCACAAAGCTTCAAAGATGCTGATGTTGTAATGTTAGGTAATTTACATCCTCTTGTACAAAGCAGTGTTTTAGATCAAATGGAATCAAAACCAAAATTAGTAGTTTTGGATACGATGAACTTTTGGATGGATTGCGCTTTACCAGAATTACTAGACGTTATAAAACGTGTTGATGTAATTACAATTAATGATGAAGAAGCAAGACAACTTTCTGGTGAATATTCATTAGTTAAAGCGGCTGCAAAGATTCATACTCTTGGACCAAAATATGTGGTAATCAAGAAAGGAGAACACGGAGCATTATTATTTCATGATAAAGAAGTGTTTTTTGCACCAGCATTACCTTTAGAAGATGTTTTCGATCCAACTGGAGCTGGAGATACTTTTGCAGGAGGTTTTGCAGGGTTTATTGCACAGAGTGAAAATGTTTCATTTAAGAACATGAAAAATGCAGTAATTTATGGATCAAATTTAGCTTCATTTTGTGTAGAGAAATTTGGGACAGAAAGAATGGTTGCCTTAGATAAAAACGAAGTAGTTGCGAGATTAAAACAATTTAAGTCGCTAACTCAGTTTGACATAGAACTATAAAGAATTAAAGCCTCGTTCACGGGGCTTTTTTGATTTTGTTATTACAAAGAATAGTACAAACTACAACAACAACACACAAACACAAATACAATGAGCGACGCTTTAAAACACGAATGTGGTATAGCTTTGGTTAGACTTCTTAAACCGCTTGAATATTACAAAGAAAAATACGGAACAGCTTTTTATGGGGTACAAAAAATGTATCTTATGATGGAGAAACAGCATAACCGTGGACAAGATGGTGCTGGTTTTTCAAGCATCAAATTAGATGTTGAACCAGGACAACGATACATAAGTAGAGTTCGTTCTAATCACGCACAACCAATACAAGATGTTTTTAAACAAATAAATGAGCGTATTAATGAAGAGATGACTTTGCATCCTGAATACGCAAATGATGTTGCAAAACAAAAAGAAAATATTCCATATATAGGAGAGTTATTTTTAGGACACGTTCGTTACGGAACTTTTGGTAAAAATAGTATCGAAAGTGTACATCCATTTTTACGTCAGAGTAACTGGATGCATCGTAATCTTATTTTGGCGGGTAACTTTAACATGACAAATGTTAAAGAACTTTTCGAAAATTTAGTAGAGCTTGGACAACATCCTAAAGAAATGGCGGATACAGTTACAGTGATGGAGAAAATTGGTCACTTTCTTGATAAAGAAGTAATGTCTTTATATCAGGATTGTAAACAAGAAGGATATTCTAAAAGAGAAGCTTCTCCAGTAATTGCAGACCGATTGGATATTGGAAAAATATTAATGCGTTCAGCTAAAAATTTAGATGGAGGATATGCAATGGCTGGTTTATTAGGTCATGGTGATGCTTTTGTTTTTAGAGATCCAGCTGGAATTCGTCCTGCTTATTTTTACCAAGATGATGAAGTAGTAGTTGTAGCTTCAGAAAGACCAGTTATTCAAACAGTTTTTAATGTTCCTTTTGAAAGCGTTCAGGAAATTGAACCGGGAAATGCATTAATCATTAAGAAAAGTGGTAAAGTTTCTATGGAAGAAATTTTAACACCAACAGTTAAAAAAGCATGTTCGTTTGAAAGAATCTACTTTTCAAGAGGTAGCGATGCTGAAATATATCAAGAACGTAAAAACTTAGGTAGATTAATTTTGCCTGCAGTTTTAAATGCAATTGATAGTGATACAGATAATACAGTTTTCTCTTATATCCCGAATACAGCTGAAACCTCTTTTTATGGTTTGGTTGAAGCGGCGCAGGATTTCTTAAATCAGAGAAAAAACAATTATATAATAGCTAATAGAAATACGCTTACTGCCGAAACGTTGCAAGAATTACTTGCTGTAAAAATACGTACAGAGAAAGTAGCTATTAAAGATGCTAAATTAAGAACCTTTATTACAGAAGATAGTAGCCGTGATGATCTTGTGGCTCACGTATATGATGTAACATATGGTGTAATAAAGCCAACGGATAATTTAGTGATTATTGATGATAGTATTGTTCGTGGAACTACGCTTAAAATGAGCATCATAAAAATGATGGATCGTTTAAATCCTAAACGAATTGTTATAGTATCATCGGCACCACAAATTCGTTTCCCTGATTGTTATGGAATCGACATGGCAAAACTAGAAGGATTGGTAGCTTTTAGAGCAGCATTAGAATTATTAAAAGAGCGTAATCTATATCATATTGTAGATGAAGTATATGCTAAATGTAAAGCACAAGAAAATTATTTGGATAGTGATGTTGTAAATTATGTTACAGCAATTTACGATCCATTTGAACCACAAGAGGTTTCAGATAAAATTGCTGAAATGTTGAGTTCACCAGAAATAAAAGCCGAAGTAAAAATTATTTTCCAAACCGTAGAGGATTTACATATTGCTTGTCCTAAAAATCTAGGAGACTGGTATTTTACAGGAGATTATCCTACTCCGGGAGGAAATAGAGTGGTAAACCGCGCTTTCATGAATTTTTACGAAGGAAAAGACGCTAGAGCGTATTAAAAAGCATAACAAAAGGTTAAAAAGTGCATTTCATCGGTTTTTTTTGCCGTTTATCTTGATTGTTTGGTAAAAATGCACTGCTAACATACTTTTGAAAGACCATAACATTAGTAGGTTAAGTTTATGGTAGATTTGGGGCAAAAAGGGTGGAAGCAATTCCACCTTTTTTATTGGAATCAAGTCAAGGAGAAGGACTTAAAAAGGTCTTCTAATGATGAAATAAGTCTAATCATCGATTTTATTTGTAGTTCAACAGGAATATTTGGTATAGCTACAATGTCGACATACATTTGAAGAACCATAACATTAGTAGGTTAAGTTTATGGTAGATTTGGGGCAAAAAAGGTGGAAGAGATTCCACCTTTTTTATTTTTTATTAAGTAGAGAAAAGAATAAAGAACATAGAAAAAAGATTGCAGATTTAAGACAAAGAGAATTTAAAAAATTAGACATAAAAAAAGACGGACAACATTTAAGTCATCCGTCTTTTTTCTTTACTCTTTGCTCTATTTTCGACTATTTATCTAAAGCAAATCTTCTAGCAACTTCAGTCCAGTTAATTACACTGAAAAAAGCTTCGATATAATCAGGTCTTCTGTTTTGGTAATTTAAATAGTAAGCATGCTCCCAAACATCCATTCCTAAAATTGGAGTTCCTTCGCAACCTACTTCTGGCATTAATGGATTGTCTTGGTTTGGTGTTCCACAAACGTCTAACTTTCCTCCTTTAAGTACACATAACCAAGCCCATCCAGAACCGAATTGTGTTGCACCAGCTTTAGCAAACTTAGCTTTAAACTCTTCAAAAGTTCCAAAAGAAGCTTCGATAGCTGCTAATAAATCTCCTGTAGGTAATCCGCCTCCGTTTGGTGACATTACTGTCCAGAATAAATTGTGATTGTAGTATCCACCACCGTTGTTACGAACTGCAGCGTTTTTTTTATCTAAATTGATTAGGATGTTCTCGATTGTTTTTCCTTCTAAATCTGTTCCTGCAATTGCTGCATTAAGATTTGTTGTGTAAGCATTGTGATGTTTTGTATGGTGGATTTCCATTGTACAAGCATCAATATGTGGTTCTAATGCGTCATACGCATAAGGTAATTGTGGTAATTCGAAAGCCATAATATTATTGTTTTACGATTTATAATTAAATTTAATCCAAATTTATACATTTAAGTTTGGAATAGAAAATACTATTTGACTATAATCAAATTAAATTAATTGATAATCTGATTTTTTGGCACTTATGTTTTCGGGGTTTCTTACTTCCCGTTATAAGTTGTCATTGTATTTTCGAGACCAGCAGTTCCGAAGGATTTGATTATTTCGGATGCTATTTCAAGACGTTCAGGTAGTTTTGCTTTTTCGGTTTCATCCCATTCGCCTAATACATAATCTACTTGTTGACCTTTTTTAAACTCGTCGCTTATCCCAAATCTAAAACGGGTATATTGTTGCGTGTTTAAAACCAAGTTAATATTCTTAAGTCCGTTATGACCTCCATCACTTCCTTTTGGTTTAATACGAATTGTTCCGAATGAAAGGTTAAGGTCATCGGTAATTACCATAATATTTTCTAACGGAATATTTTCTTTATCCATCCAATACTTTACAGCTTTCCCGCTTAGGTTCATGTAAGTATTTGGTTTTAAAAGCAAAAATGTTCTTCCTTTAAATTTATATTCGGCAAGTGAACCTAGTTTTACGGTTTCGAAAGAGATGCTTTCTTTTCGTGCTAAAAAGTCGACTATTTTAAAGCCTATGTTATGTCTTGTGTTTACGTATTCTGCGCCAATGTTGCCTAATCCTACGATTAAAAATTTCTTCATATAATCTGATTTCTCTTCTGTTTTTGTTGATGAAAACAGGTTTGTTATCCATTTTATCATAAATGCAAAAGTACGGTTAATTAGACAATCGGGCAATTGCTTAATTAGAAAATATGATAATTAGATAGCTTCCTTTTTTGTGGGTTTGTAGCACAAAGAGTGCTAAAGGGAAGGGGTGCAGATTTAAACGAATGATTTTAACCACAAAGTGTGTTAAAATTAACGCAGAGGTCGCAAGAGGAAAAAGGGAATGTAGATTTTGGTGTTTTTAGTCAGAACCTCAGGATCTTCGCGTTTTTTTTAACATTTGAAAAACCAAGCGTAATTGTTAGCCCTGATAGTAGCGGCATCCTTTTATTTTCTTTTAAAATAAAAGATATAGCGAATAGCAGGAGGTCTAGGTTGTTTGAAATCGAGAAATTTCTGCTCCTGGAAAATAAAAGGCAAAAAAAAACACCAGTTTTGCAACTGATGTTTTTTTGTAATAGTTTGAAAAAAAATTATTTTTTCTTTCCTTTTGCTGGAGCTTTTGCAGCTTTTGCAGCTTCTTGAGCAGCTTTCATAGCAGCACGAGAAATTCTTACTTGACAAACAACTGTGTTGTCTGGGTGCATAATTTTGTATTCTGGTGCACCAACTTTAGTAACGTATAATTTGTTACCCATTTCAAGTGGAGTAATGTCTGCTTCAACAAAATCCGGAAGGTTTTTAGGTAATGCTTTTACTTTAAGTTTACGAGTGTTTAAACGTAAAACACCTCCACCAAGAACACCTTTAGATGTACCAACAACTTTTACTGGAACTTCCATAGTGATTTCTTTGTCATCAAATAATTGAAAGAAGTCAATGTGTAAGATTTTGTCAGATACTGGGTGAACTTGAATGTCTTGTAAAATTGCATTGAATGATTTTCCTTTTCCAAGCTCAATCACAACTGTGTGTGCGTTTGGAGTGTAAACCAAGTTTTTAAATGCCATAACTTCTGCTGAGAAATGAACTGCCTGATTTCCTCCGTATAATACGCAAGGAACCAATCCAGCATTACGTAAGGCTTTAGTTGACACTTTACCCACGCTTTCTCTTTCTGATCCTTTAATTGTAATCGATTTCATTGTAAAAAAAATATAGTTATTAATAAATATTCAAATTGTTATAAGCTTTAGGCGCCAGGCTTTATAAGCTTTTTTTTTGTAATCGTGAAATAGCTTACGGTTTAAAGCCTAAAGCATATTGCATTTTTACATTATAAATTTTCCACTAATGGAATTGTTGTGGTGCACCATGTGCATAACTTCAGCAAAAAGAGGTGCACAACTCAACACTCTTATTTTCTTTGATTCCTTTTTTAGCGGGATTGAATCGGTTACGATTAACTCGCTTAATTTAGAATTCTCTATTTTCTCATAGGCATCCCCAGAAAGAATAGCATGAGTACAAATAGCTCTAACGCTCAATGCTCCTTTTTCGATCATTAAATCGGCTGCTTTTGCTAATGTACCACCGGTATCGATCATGTCGTCTACCAATATTACGTTTCTGCCTTTTACTTCACCAATTAATTCCATGGTGTCGATAATATTAGCAACTTTTCTTTGTTTGTAACAAATCACTACATCTGATTCTAAAAATTTAGAATAAGCATAAGCTCTTTTTGAACCTCCCATATCTGGAGAAGCGATTGTTAAATTTTCCAAACCTAAACTTTCTACGTATGGTAAAAAGATTGTTGAAGCAAAAAGATGATCTACTGGTTTCTCGAAGAATCCTTGAATTTGATCTGCATGCAAATCCATCGTCATAATTCTTGTTGCTCCTGCAGCATCTAATAGATTGGCTACTAATTTAGCTCCAATCGGTACTCTTGGTTTGTCTTTTCTATCTTGTCTAGCCCAACCAAAATATGGTATTACAGCTGTAATATGTCTGGCTGATGCACGTTTTGCTGCATCAATCATAAGTAACAATTCCATCAAATTATCTGCTGTTGGAAATGTCGAACAAACAATAAATACACGTAACCCTCTGATAGACTCTTCATATGATGGCTGAAATTCGCCATCGCTATAAGTTGACATTGTAACCTTACCTAACGGTATCCCGTATTGTTTTGCAATTTTTTCGGCAAGATAAACACTTTTTGAACACGCAAAAATTTTAGCTTCTGGTTCTAGGTGCGACATTATAATTTGTTGTTTTGTAGTTAGTTGTGTGTGCGTCGTTTTAACGAGGTGCAAATTTATAAAATTTATTGAACACTGAAAGGAAAATTTTAAGTATTTTGTTAGAAAATGTAAAATATTTTTATAAATTTGCACCGTGTTAAAGGAACAAGGGTTTATTATAACGATAAAAACTGTTCTATTGCGTTAAAATAATTGATTTATTAATTATTTTTTCGTCTGCTAAGCCCGGATGGCGGAATTGGTAGACGCGCTGGTCTCAAACACCTGTGGGAAACCGTGCCGGTTCGACTCCGGCTCCGGGTACAAAAACCTCTTCGAAAGAAGAGGTTTTTTTGGTTTTAGACTGTTTTTGATAAAGCTAATTTCATCTTTTTCGAGTTTTTTAAAGTCCATATTATAGATTTAATTTGCCCTGCTTAAATCCAATTTTATTTTAAATAGGTTCTTTGTCAGAGATATACAAAACTTTTTAACTTTGTATTTGCAAAATATAACTAGTTATTAAAATGGAAAAAATCGAGCACATCAATTATATCAAATCACCCATTGCGGATGTTTATAAAGCATTAACAACACAAGATGGTCTTGGTGCTGTCTGGACAGAAGAATTAATTGTTAAGCCAGAATTGGGTTTTATCAATGAGTTTGATTTTGGAGATAATGATAACACAAAAATGAAAGTGTTAGAATTGGTTCAAAACCAAAGAATACTATGGGAATGTGTAGCGTCAGATCCGGAGTGGGTCGGGACGAAGATTTCATTTGACTTAACTGAAAAAAATGGAGTAACATCGGTTGTTCTTAAACATTTTGATTGGCGCGAACTGACCGAATTTTACCAATGGTGTAATTATAATTGGGCGATGTTTTTGTTAAGTCTAAAAAGTTACTGCGAAGATGGTGAAGGAACACCTTATCAAAAAAGGAAGTTTTAGAATTTATATTATTACCGATTTTTATTTTCAGCAGTTTTAATGTCTTTATATATAGCTAATATTTCTGGATAACTCCAATAGAAAGAGGTATTGATAGAGTATCTGGCGTCATCTTCATCGATGAATTCTAAATAATAGACATACGGTCTTCTGTTTGCTTGTTCTTTCAAACTAATATCGATATTCTTAATCACGAGTGTTTTCTCCCAAGTTGTATTATATCTTAAGCCTTTAAGGATTATGCTTTTGTTGTTTATTTGAATTTCATTTATAAAAATAATTGCTCTTTTATATGCTTTTATGAAGCTATACAATGCTAGAAAAAAGAATAAACATGAAATTAATAATGGTATAAGAATAGGGTAATATACTTTGTTATAATTAAACATTTCAGATCCGAAGATGCGGATAAATATTCCGGAAACAATTAATAAACCTAGACTTATTAGTGTGATAAAAAAATCTAGTCGTTCTATAAAATGTATATGTTTGTTTCTCATAAGGAATATTGAGTTAATTGTATCGGCTAATAATTATCTGGGGAAACGAAATTTGTTATAAAAAAAATGCCCTCGATTAAGAGAGCATTTTATATATCTATAAAATAGTGTTAAGCAACTTTTTTGATTAAATCAAACATTGGGCAACGACTACAACGCTTGTTCTCGCTTTTTTTGTATTTTTCGCAACAACTCGACTTGCAATTTTCAGCACGTTTAATTTTATCAAGGATATCTTTTTTCTTCTTTTTCTTTTTATCCTTTTTTTTGTCCTTGTCTTTAACCTTATCTTTCTTGCCCAATTTTCCTGTGAATTAAAAAACTGATGCAAATATAAGTTATTTTTATATATTCTAAATAAACTTTAACTATTTTGGATTAATTGCAATAGAACTTGTAACAGTTAGTTGCTTGATGTCACGGTCGAATAAGTATAAACCACCTTTATCATCGCCAATTAAGTTAATTTTATCTAAGATAGATTTTGCAGTAGCTTCTTCTTCAATTTGTTCAGAAACGTACCATTGTAAGAAGTTATGAGTAGCATAATCTTTCTCAGAGAAAGTAATATGTACTAATTCGTTGATAGATTCCGAAACAAATAATTCATGTTTGTATAATTCTTCAAACATTTCTTTAAAAGTAGCGTAACTAGTCTTAGGTGCTTTAAGGTCGGTAATTGTAGTTGCTCCTCCACGCTCGTTAACATAACGAACTAGTTTTAGCATATGTGCACGCTCTTCGTCAGATTGTGTATACATAAATTCTGCAATTCCTTCCAGTCCGTGAGCTTCTGCCCAACAAGCCATAGATAAGTAAGTTTGAGAAGATTCTGCTTCTATGCGAATTTGCTTGTTTAGCGCTGTTTCTATATTTTTTGATAACATAATCGTGAGTTTTTTGTAAAGTTAAAAAAAATTAAGCAATCCAAGGAAACCTTAATCTTTATTAGAAACAATTCAGATTCAGACTAAATACAACATCGTTTCTTTATTACTCATAATGAGTCTTATACAACTATAGTAAGATAGATAGTGCATCATGATTAAATAAAATTTTTGAGGCATAAAAAAAGCCCTAAAAGATTTGTCTTTTAGGGCTTGAGAGTTTATTAAAAAGAATTTATTTCACTTGGAAAGTAACTCTTCTTGCCAATCTTCTAGCTTCTTCTGAGTTTTTCTCGATAGATGTATCAGCACCTTTACCAACTACATTTAATCTTGAAGATGAAATACCAGCTTTTTCAAAAATAGTTTTTACGTTATTAGCTCTTAAGTTTGATAATTTATCGTTATAATCTGATTTACCAACTTGATCAGCATAACCAATAATATCAAGAGTAGTTGATGGATTTTTTCTTAAATAAGTTAAAACAACATCAATAGCTGCAGTAGAATTTTCTATTGGAGTCGATTTGTTAAAATCAAAATAAACACTGTAATATTTATCGTTGATCATTTCTTTAACAAGATCTTTTTCAGGTGCTATTGGAGCAATTACTGCTTTTTCTACAATTACTTGTTTCTCAGGAATTTTATTTACTTGAGTTTGAAGATCAGCTAATTTGCTTTCTAATGCAGAAACATCAGCATCTTGAGCAAGTACAACCCAGTCAGCATGTTTTTCGTTTTTACCTAAGTAAATGTTTAAACCTACTGTACCAGTAAAAAGAAGTCCAGAAAAACCTCTCATATTTCTGTTTCTTGTACCATCAAATGTAGCATCTTGTTCAGCCAAAAGAAAAGTAGTGAAATCACCAGTTAAAGCAAGTCTGTTAGATAATTTAATTTGCCCAGTAATACCAGCCATAAAGTTGCCTACCCAGTCTTGATCAACAGACTTGTCACTTTCAAATCGACCTACGCCAGCACCTACGTGTCCTAATAAACCAATTGTATTAGTCCATGATTCAAAATTCATGATTCTACCTAAGTTTGCAACACCTTGTAAACCGAATCTGTAATATTTAGAACTAAAGTCTAGAGAGTTTTTACTATCTTCAAAACTGTTATATCCCAAATCGGCTTTTAAACCAAATTTGTTATTAAACATGTATCGAGCTCCTAAATTAACAGTAAATGGGCTTATTGTAGAAGTGTGATAACCATCAACAAAAGGACGTTGTGGTTTGTTAAAACCACCATCAAATTCTATAGACCATTTATTGTAATTATTTTCAGTTGTTTTTTCTGTTTTTGTCTGTGCATGTAAGTTTGATGCACCTATTGCAAAAGCCAGAATGATTGTAATTTTTTTCATTTTAATTTGGAATTTTAAATTTGTCCAAACAAACAAAATTATCAGAAAATTCCGTATCCTAAAGAAGGTATAAAAGTAATAAGATAAGACAAAAACAAGAATCTGTAATTTAATAAAAAAAGTCAGCTATGTGGCTGACTTTTAGATGTTATGGTGATTTTATTCGATTATGTGTTCATTAATTCTTGAAAATAATCTATAAACTGTCCTACATGTAAGGCATCCATTAAGCCATGATGTACATGAATAGACATAGAAATAGTTCTTTTTCCGGTTTCAGAAATCATCATTTTTCCAAAGGAAACTTTTGGGCAACTATCTGGAAAAGTATAACTTCTGGCATGAGATAGAGAAGTGAAATTGATCCAGGGAATTGCCGAAAAATGAATGAGATTATCCTCACTAAATGTTCGGGTAAAAAGTCCCGTTGTATTTTGTATACGCTCGATTTCAGATAATGCAATTTGCTCAAAGATTTTAAAATCTGGATTATACTCAATTAAAGAGAATCCAAAAGTACCATCTTCACGACCAATTGTTGCTGAACCATTAATGCTATCGTGTATATAAACCTGATCTTCGACAATACGATACTTAAAAGGTTCAATTGCATTTATAGCAACTAATGTTTTATGCAGATAATAAATAAAAAAAGAAGAATTTAGTTTCTTCGCATTCGTGTAAGCAATCGTACAATCAATCTCGACAGTTACTCCAAAAAAGGGCTCATCCATTTGCTTGAAAAACAGAAAATGTTCTTTTCTGTTCCAAGTTTCCAGATCCAAAAGGGTTTTCATTATATTAATTTATTTACTACGTCGGTTATTTTTTCAAAAGCGAAGAAGTTTTCGTGTTCTACTTTATGACTAATCTTCTCATGTTCCCAAGTTGTATGAAACGGAATATGTACCGCATATCCTCCAATTCCTAAAACAGGTAAAACATCCGATTTTAATGAATTTCCAATCATTAAGAATTCATCAGCTTTAATATCCAAACGCTTTAATAGTTTTTCATAATCAATTTCTTGCTTGTCTGACATTACTTCGATATGGTGAAAATAGTGCCCCAAACCAGAACGATGTAATTTACTATGTTGATCTTTTAAGTCACCTTTTGTAGCAACAACAAGTTTGTACTTGCCATGAAGCGCTTTTAGGGTTTCTTCAACACCATCTAGCAAATCGATTGGTTTCTCGAGCAATTCTTTTCCGTATTCAATGATTTTTCCAATAACCTCGATAGAAATCGTATTATTCGAAATTTGTATTGCTGCTTCAATCATTGAAAGAATATATCCTTTAATTCCGTAACCATATAAAGATAGATTCTGAATTTCGGTTTTAAATAATTCCTGTGATAAACCTTGATGCGAAAGATAATCTTCCATCAACACACAAAACTTTTGTTCTGTTTCCTGAAAATAAGGTTCATTTACAAATAAAGTATCATCGGCATCAAATGCGATTACTTTAAGTTTTGATATTTTGTCTTTATGTAACATTTAAAATTTTGTTTAAAGGTTGAAGTTTTCTTCGTTTAAATTCTTTTGCCACAGATTAAATGGATTTTAAAAAATTAAAAAATAATCTGCTCAATCTGCCAAATCTGCGAGAAACTTTATCGTTAAAAATTAAAAAATCCGTTTTTATCTGCGTTTTCGCTTTAGCAAATCTGCGACATCCGCGTTCTATTTTTTTGCCACAGATTAAATGGATTTCAAAGAATTAAAAAATAATCTGCTCAATCTGCCAAATCTGCGAGAAACTTTTCTGTTAAAAATTAAAAAATCCGTTTTTATTCGTGTTTTCGCTTTAGCGAATCTGTTTAATCCGCGTTCTACTTTCGCATCCCAATTCTAATTCTTAGAGAGCAGTTTCTTAATTGATATAGTTTTATCGTAAAACGTAATCCGAATTCCGAATAACAAAATAATTCCACCGAAAATCATCTGTAAAGTTATTTTTTCTTCTAAGAATAACCAAGCCAATATCGAAGTTAGTACCGCCTGACTTAATAAACTTAGAGAAACTCTTGTAGCTCGCATATGTTGAGTAGCATAACTTATAGAAAGCCAAGCGCACAACTGACAAATTACAGCCTGAAGCACTAATACAAACCATCCGGTATTTGAAAATCCAGTAAAAGGTTCGTTTAAAGCATAGCAAAGAATCCCCAAATAAAGACTTGAAGTCAATAAACTAATAGTCATAAACGATAAAACATCAACTTCTGTAAGGACATTTTTGCTCACCAAAAGATAAATCGAATATAAAATCCCTGATAAAACAGCTAACAGAAAAGCCTGATCAAAATTCAATTCCAGGAAAAAACTAAAACCAACTAAAGTAATCATTCCAAATAATGCTACAACAGTTCCAATCCAGAAATTAGTTGCTGGTCTTACTTTCAAAAAGAAAAAAGAACCAATCCCAACCCAAAGCGGGGATAAATTGGTAAGCAATGAAGCTTGCGTAGCACTCGATTCCTGTATGGCAATATTCCAAACAGCAACATCAGACGAGAATAATACGCCACAAAGTGCAGCTAAAAGCACGAATTTCGTTTTTGGAAGTTTAAAACTTTTAGTGATAAGCACATAAGGTAAAAGCAATATTATAGCAAACGTCATGCGATAAAAAGCCGAAATTAATCCAGGTGCTAGTTTCAATTTAACCAATATAGGGAAAATAGATATGCAGAGTATTCCACAGATTAATGCTAATCTTGGTTTTGTAATTTTCATTTTTAAAGTTTTTCAAGCTTAGTACAATATACTTAATTAAGCTTTTAAATTATGCCTTTCGGGAAGTGTTTTTTTTGGGCAAAAATACAGCAAATTAAAATTATTTGCGATGTGTTTAAAAGTAAAAAACGCGTGAATCAATTAATAGATTCACGCGGTTAGTATTCGAAATTAAAAAGTAAGAACAGAGATAGATTTTAGTCTACAAATTTTCTTATAATATATTCTTTAGTCTTATTATCATAATAGCCCAAATAATAAGAGTCAGTTTTAAATAGTGTTTGTGAGGATACATCATTATTGTCATCAAAAAAAGTTCGAATCTTATCAAATGCTAACGGTTGTAAATCTCCTTTTATGTGATTTCCTTCATTGTCAAATAAACTTTCAAGTTTAACTACTTTTTTGTTAGAATAGGAATTAAAGCTTTCCATTGTTGGGCTAAAAAACACAGCTCCAGCTATTGCACCAATAAGTCCAAATTGATTCATTGCCGCTTGACCGCCAGATTGCTGTCCTGCAGAGACGCCTCCAAATGTTATCAAAGTGCTTTCTCCCATATGGTAACAAGAAATAGCAGTGTTTAAATTGTTTATTTTTCGTATAAATTGAGAGCTGTTATCCAGAGTTCTTTTTCCTCCAAAAGCTCCACCTTCCTGATAAATTTCAGAATTTTTAAAGTCGATCGGATTAGCTGTATTGGCGAAGTATTCTTTTATTATATTATCGTCTAAATCTTTTATTGTAAAATAAAACAATTCAGAAGAGGTTTTTACCTGATATAGTTTATTGTCAAAAAAGAATGAGTTAGAATTCAGAAAATAGCGCTCATTCACACCTATTGAATGTTTTTTCACCATTCTTTCAGTAGCAATAAAACGATCTAAATCAATACGAATAACTTGAGTATAGTCGATATTAGCATCAAGAGTTATTACGATTTGTTTATTATCAAAATAGCATTTTCTCTTTTTTGCAGCATCGGTTAAAGAAGTTGGATTTTTAACATTGATATTTTGCAATGTAAAAGGAATTTCAAAAGGAAGCAGGTTTTCTTCAAAAACGCCATATAAATCTGTTCTGGTATAGCCATATCTAAAAAAACGAAATCCATCTAAATTGATTATTTGCTCTTTATGATTACCATCTTTGTCAAAAATATGAAGCTTGAAATTATTGCTTTTTTTGATAACGCTTAAAATATAGAAATTTTCATTTCCACTAAATTTTTGCAAAATCTTTTCATTTTTAAAAAGAAGGGTATATTGTTGCGTTATTATTTTTCGACTATTAAAGTCATACAATTGAGTAAAAATATCTTCATAATCGTTTGATGCCCAAAATAATCTTGTATTATCATTACTAATATTGTTACCAATCATATTAGAGTACATCTTAGTGTTTGGTCTTTCAGTAGAAATACTGTCTATAATTTGCATTTTTTCGTTAAGACGAATGGCTTTTACCTTTACTTTATCACTAACAAATAATGTAACTTCTTTTTTATCATCATTTATAGTCTGAAAAACATCACGGTTCTTCTTTAAATCAACAGTTGTAGAGCTTACGATTTCTTGCGAGAAAGAAGCCAAACTATTTAAAAACAAATAGGTA
>NZ_NCWQ01000123.1:0-8470 GCF_002156885.1 Flavobacterium sp. AJR
ATCAAGTTTCAAAAATTGAGGGTAAACTAATTCCTATTACAAGTACTCAAAATCAAACTCCCGAGATTGAGAATTTTATTAAGCCTTACAGAGAGCACATTAATAAAGATTTAGATAGTGTGCTTGCTTATTGTCCTCAAACACTGGATAAAAGTACTGGTAAATGGCAAACAACTATTGGTAACTTAATGGCTGATGTATGCCTGCAAAGAGGAAATTTAGTTTTTAAAGCCAGAGAGAAAAAAGATCTTGATATTTGTTTTCTTAATCATGGTGGGATTCGAGCAATTCTTCCTAAAGGGAATGTTACTGCCAGAAATGCATTTGAAATTATGCCTTTTGAAAACAGTCTAGTTGTTATGGCTCTAAAAGGAGAACAGATTCTGGAAATGGTTACCTATTTTATCGGTGAAAAGAAACCTCATCCTCTTTCTGGGATGACTTTTACTATAACTAAGAACAATACTGCAACGAATGTTTTAGTTCAGGGTAAACCTATCGAAAAAGACAAAATTTATTATGTTGCTACAAATGATTACTTAGCAAATGGTGGTGACAATATGAACTTCTTTAAAAAGAGTGTTCAGAAATATGATTTAAATTACAAACTACGAGACATTCTTATTGATTATTTTAAATCTGTTGATACAATTCCGGTTCCTAATGATGTCCGAGTAACACAAGAATAAGATAAACAATTAAAAAAATATTTAAGAGCTTTGGGTTCAAGCGTTTTACCGCAAAATAAATTAAAATGAAAAGAAGAGATTTTATTGAAAAAACCGCTGCTAGTACAGCATTATTGAGTTTGGGTTTATCTATGAGCAGTTTTACATCATCAAATGTAAAACACATAACTATATTACATACCAATGATGTTCACAGTCATATTGACCCTTTTCCTGCTGATGATCCTCGTAATGCAAACATGGGTGGTGTGTCTAGACGTGCTGCTTTGATTGATGTAATTCGTAAAGAAAATCCAAACGTTCTTTTATTGGATGCTGGAGATATTTTTCAGGGAACTCCTTACTTTAATTATTATGGTGGTGAACTGGAGTTTAAACTAATGAGCATGATGAAATATGATGCGTCTACAATTGGTAATCATGATTTTGATAATGGTTTAGATGGATTATATGCACAAATGCCTCATGCTAAATTTGAGTTTATCTCTTCTAACTATGATTTTAAAAATACTGTAATGGACGGTCTTGTAAAACCGTACAAGATTTTTAATAAAGATGGTATTAAAATAGGTGTTTTTGGTTTAGGGATTCAGCTTGATGGCTTGGTAGATAAATTGATGTATAAGGAAACTGTTTACAATGATCCTGTAGAAACAGCTACCGATATGGTTCGAATTCTTAAAAAAGAACAAAAATGTGATTTAGTAATTTGTTTATCACATTTGGGTTATAAATATCGTGATGATGCTGCTAAAATCTGTGATTTAAAACTAGCTGAACTAACTCAGGATATCGATTTGATTATTGGTGGACACACGCATACTTTTCTTGATAAGCCTACTGTTGTAAAAAATAAAGCTGGTGAAGATGTCTTAGTTAATCAGGTAGGATGTTACGGGATTAATTTAGGAAGAATTGACTTTTATCTTAATAATGATAAAACAAAATCGGCTCAAGGAAAATCTATTATTGTCTAACCCGAATATTTTCGATTCTTTTTTGGATAAAATATTTTACCATAAAATAATAGGACAACATTTGGGTCGTATCTCTTATTAAGGCCAATACTACTGAATGATCAAAGGATTGGTTAAAAATAAAAAAGATGTCTGAGAAGATAAAGCAAGTTGTCATCAACGTTACTAAAAGGGTGAGATACGTACCTTTGGTTATATAACTAATAAATGAGACACAGCCCAACACACTCAATACGATACCGTATATGGTATAAATAAAATGGTTCTGACCTACTTTCTCGTATTGTAACCCAAGAACAGATACTAAAAGGTATATAATAAATAAAACGACTATTGCTACTGGCAAATAGTCGTTTTTTCTTAATTTTATTTTTCGATAATCTTCTATTATTAATCTTAGCAATAACAAATAGACTAATAAAAAAGAGAAGAGTGAACCCAACTCTGAAGCCTCTACCTCCATTAAATTAAATACTTCTCCAATAAAACAAAGTGCAAAAATAAATCCCTGAATTATACTTATCTTATAATTGGTTGTAATAAGATAATATATAAATATTGAAGGCACTACTATTGCCTTTGCGTACATACCAATAAAATCTTGCTCTAAGAAATCAAAGATAATTGTTAATGTTAATGCTAAGAAGTAAAGAATTAATGACGGTGTGTTAGCTTTCATTTAATTTGGTTATAAAATCATCTTCTGAAATTATAGGGATATTCAATTTATTAGCTTTTTCTAATTTAGCTGGCCCCATATTTTCACCGGCAACAACAAAATCAGTTTTGGCAGAAATTGAACTTCCTACTTTACCTCCATTATCTTCGATAGTTTTTTTAATATCATCTCTTGAAAATTTAGAGAAAACACCCGAAACTACAAAAGTTTTTCCTTCAAATTTGGTAGTTGCATTTGGATTGATTTTTTCGACAATCTCAAATTGCACTCCGTAACTTTTTAAGCGTTCAATGATTCTCTTATTTTCATCGTTCTCAAAAAATTCTATCACGCTTTTTGCAATACGCTCTCCTATTTCATCTACCAAAACTAAATCCATTAAAGTGGCTTGGCTCAATGCATCAATATTTTTATAATGTTTAGCCAATTTTTTGGCTACTGTTTCTCCTACAAATCGGATTCCGAGTGCAAACAAAACACTCTCGAATGGGATTTTTTTAGAATTCTCTACTCCTTTTACTAGGTTTTCTGCCGATTTTTGAGCCATTCTATCTAAAGGTAAAATCTGCTCTACGGTTAACTCATATAAATCGGCGTAATTATGAACTAATCCATTATTAAAAAGTAATGCTACGGTTTCTCCTCCAAGTCCTTCAATATCCATTGCTTTTCTTGAAATATAATGCTGGATTCTACCTATAATCTGCGGTGGACATCCGTAAAAATTAGGGCAATAATGATTTGCTTCTCCTTCTGACCTAACTAACTCTGTATTACATTCTGGACAATGTGTAATGTATTTTGTAGGTTCTGCATCTGCTGGACGTTGTGTTAAATCGACTGCGATGATTTTCGGAATGATTTCCCCTCCTTTTTCTACAAAAACGGTATCGTTTATTCTAATGTCTAATTTTTCTATTTGATCGGCATTATGCAAAGAAGCTCGTTTTACAATTGTTCCTGCCAATTGTACTGGCTCTAGATTTGCTACTGGCGTAATTGCTCCTGTTCTTCCTACTTGGTACGAAATCGAGTTTAATTTGGTCGAAACCTGCTCTGATTTAAATTTATATGCAATTGCCCAACGAGGCGATTTAGATGTATACCCTAACTCTTCCTGGTGCTGAATACTATTTACTTTTATTACTACTCCATCGGTTTCATAAGGTAGCTCATGACGATGCACATCCCAATAATCTATAAAGTCAAATACTTCTTGTAAATTGTTAGCCAGTTTAGCTTCGACTGGTACTTTAAATCCCCACTTTCTTGCTAGTTCTAGTCCTTCATACTGTGAAGAGAAAGGTAAATTATTACCCGTTACAAAATAAAGTAAGCACTCTAATGGTCTTTTGGCAACCTCAGCGCTATCTTGTAATTTTAAACTTCCTGAAGCTGTGTTTCTTGGGTTTGAATAGGGTGTTTCTCCTATTTCGATTAAATCCTGATTCATTTTTTCGAATCCTGCAAATGGCAAAATTATTTCGCCACGAATTGCAAAAACTGGAGGATAATTTCCTTTTAGTTGTAACGGAATCGATTTTATAGTTTTGATATTATTGGTTACATCATCTCCCTGAAATCCATCTCCTCGAGTAACTGCACGTTTTAATTTTCCGTTTTCGTAAGTAATGCTTATTGAAGCTCCATCGTATTTTAATTCGCAAGTATATTGTAAATGAACGTTTCCTAATACTTTTTGAACTCTGGTTTCCCAATCGACCAAATCTTCTTTTGAATATGAATTATCTAATGAATACATACGATATTCATGAGCTACTGTCTGGAAGTTTTTGGTTACTGTTCCTCCTACTCGTTGAGTTGGTGAATTTTCATCAAAAAATTCTGGATGCTGATCTTCTAATTCCTGAAGTTGCTTTAATTTCAAATCAAATTCATAATCTGATATTGTAGCATTATCAAGTACATAATAATTGTAATTATGCACGTTTAGTTCATCTCTTAAAGCTTGTATGGAATCCTGAATATTCATATTTTATTATAATTCGATTGTCTTTTATTATCCTAAAAAAGTTTGTCTAAAATAGACATTCAAAAGTATAATTAAAAACAAAAAAACCACTCTTTTAAGAATGGTTTTCACAAAGTTTTTTGAACATTATTTTTCTATTACAATAAAATCTGAACGTCTGTTAGCAAGATGCTCTTGTTCAGTACATTTTACACCATTACTACATTTATTCACCAATCGGCTTTCTCCATAACCTATTGCACTTGCAATTCTTGAAGCTTCAATACCTTTAGAAAGAATATAAGTTTGAGTAGATTTTGCTCTGGCATCCGAAAGCTTCATATTATAAGCATCTTTACCTCTGGAATCTGTATGTGACTCGATTTTAATTTTAATCTTAGGAAATTTTTGCATCACAAATACAACTTTATCCAATTCGGCTGCGGCTTGAGGATTGATATTTGATTTATCATAATCGAAGAAAATAGGATTGATATCTACTTTTTCTACTCCATCCTTTTTAACTACTAAATCATCATAATTACTAAGATAGAAATTAACATCTTTTATCTCGGCATTGTTATCTTTTGTAGTTTCTATAAATTTTTCGTCTCCGCTAAAATTTGGCTTATTGGCCGTCATTTTTATTCGTTTATTACACGGAACTTCTAATTTATAATTTCCATCTGCATCGGTTTTGGTTTCGGTTATAACGGCATCATAAACATCATATGCTATAATAAATGTATCGCTTAAACCTTTCTTGGTTTTGGTATTTATTGCCTGACCAGAAACGAGTTGATTACAGATAGGTTTTCCTTTGGTAAAATAATAAATATCATCATCTCCTTTTCCTTGTGCACGATTTGATGATACATAACCGTAATTTTCTTTGGGATCTATTACAAATGAAAAATCATCCTTATTACTATTTATTGGTGCACCTAAATTTCTAGGAGCAGAAAAATTTAATTCTCCCGATAGTTTACTTTCATATACATCTAAATCGCCTAAACCATAATGTCCATCTGATGAAAAATAAAGTACTCCATTTCTATATGAAGGAAAAACATCATTACCAAGTGTATTAATTGTTGGTCCTAAATTTTGTGGTGAACTCATTGTACCATCATCGGCTATCTTTACAACGTACAAATCGGTTTCTCCATAACCTCCTGGCATATCCGAAGCAAAGAATAACATTTTTCCATCATCACTTAAATATGGATGCCCTACTGAGTATTTATCACTATCAAAAAATACTTTTTCGGTTTTAACCAATTTGTTATCTTCTATTGTTCCTTTTATAATCTGGAAGTTATTGGTTCTGGATTCATCTATCACTAATTTATTCTTTTTAAGAATATTAGTTGTGTAATACATGGTTTTCCAATCTGGGCTAAAGGTTACTGTTGCCTCATGATACTTGGACATTACATTAGGTATAAAAAGTACTTCATTGAATAAACTCCCATCAATCGCACTTCTTTCGGCTACATATAAATTTAAGAATGGTTGTTTGTTCCAATTGTATAATTTTTTATCAAAATTACCTGTATCTCTTGCCGATGTAAATACTACTTTATCTCCATAAAAGGTTGCTCCGAAATCGGATTTATCGGTATTAATAGCGATATTTTTTAAAGTATAAAGTGATTTTGCTTTTGATAAACTATCTAATAATTTCTTTTGATAGATATATCTGTCTATCTCTTTTTGATCACCTTTTTTATTTAAGTATTCTTTGGTTACTTTATCCGCATTATCATAATCCATAACTCCTTTCATGGATTGAATGTATCTTAGATAATAAATATCGGATAGGTTATCTCCTTGAACTTCATATAGCTTTTGATACCATTTTAAAGCATTTCGATTATCGGAAATAAAATAATACGAGTCGGCTGCATTCTTTAAAGTTTGAACCGATGGTTTATCTATTTTTTGCAAACACTCTTCGTATGCTTTTGCAGCATCTGTATAGGAGTAATTTTTAAATAAAGCGTCGGCTTTTTTTAAGTTTGTTTGCGCCAAAATTGATACAAAGCTAAATAGCAAACTAAGTATATAGAATTTTTTCATAGGTCAGGTTTTTAAAAGAATCTTGGAGATTTAATTTTACTTGGATCTTTATGAAATTGATAACGCAATATGAATTCATGGGAACCATCGTTGTATTTATTCAAATTGGTTACGGTATAATCATATGAGTATCCGATGTAAAAACTTGGCGAAATTTGAAATCCTGCCAATGCACTAACCGAATCATCAAAGTGGTAGGATACTCCTAGCACTACTTTTTCCTGAAGCATAAAATTGGCAGAAACATCTACAGACATTGGTGCTCCACTTACCAGTTTGGCTAAAAACGCAGGTTTAAATTTTAAACTTGGACTCAAATCAAATACATATCCTCCCATAAAATAATAATGCAATCTATCATAATCTATCGATTCTTGTATATCATTATAATAATCACTTCTTATAAAGCTAGGTACGGATGCTCCTGCATACCACCTGTCGGTGTAGTAATATACCCCTGCTCCTATTGAAGGTTTAATAACATTATTTATATTAGTATTTAACAATGCATCATTACCATCATAGTATCGGCCTTTTGACCAGTCTATGTTCATCATTCGCATTCCTGCTTTTAACCCAAATGCTAATCTTTTTTCATACCCTAATGGTATGGAATATGAAAAATTACCATCTAGATACAGCTCATTTGATGGTCCTAGTTTATCATTGACAACACTTAGTCCCAAACCTATTTTTTCATTTCTTAATGGTGCTTGTACAGAAAGCGATTGTGTTTGTGGCGCACCATCTATACCAACCCATTGTGATCGATGTAATAATACTGCCTCCAAGTATCCTGTAGAACCCGCATAAGCTGGATTAATAACCATTGTGTTGTACATATACTGTGTATATTCAGGATCTTGTTGCGCATTAGCAAAGAACGATACAAACCCGCAAAATATTAAAAAATAGGACTCTATAAATTTTACACTTAGTTTCATACTATAACTATTTAGTCAGTTAATTTAATTTGATGATTTATGTTAACAGGGGGTTATCTAATAATAGATAACCAACCTGTTTTAACTACTCCATCTGCACCAATATCCAGAACATAATAATATGTTCCCGCTGGTAATTTATCTCCTTTGTTAATTGCTCCCGAAACATTTGCTATTCCGTCCCAATCGTTATTATAATGGTCTTGTTTATAAACTAATGATCCGTATCTGTTATAAACATTTAAACTATTGTTTGGATAATTTTCAATACAATCTATTTTGAAAACATCATTTGCACCATCATTATTAGGAGTAAATTCATTATAAACCACTAAACATACAGGAGTTACTGAAGCTTCACCGTGATTATTTGTTGTATCAGAATCTATTGGATTTGAAACAACAACCGTGGCTACATTTAGGTAATTTCCTGTTGGCAATACTTGAACCACTACAGTAAGTACTGCGCTTTCATTAGCATTTAATACTGGAATATTCCATGCTCCAGTTATATTGCTATATGTTCCAGTAGTAGTTTGTGCGCTTATAAAATCATATCCTGTTGGCAAAATTTCACTAACTATTGTATCTATAAAGTCTCCTGATCCTACATTATTTACTGTTACAGTAAAAGTAACTTTATCATTAATGTTAGGAGTTGGATTATCTACCGTTTTGCTCATTGTTATATCTGAACAAGTTGCAACTGCAAGGGTTAGTAATTTACTATTTGTCTCATTACATTGATTAGAATAAGAAACACTTACACTTGCTGGTCCTATTGCTGGCCATGAAACTGTTACAAAATTATCGGTAGCTAGACCTCCAGCTGTAATAGTACCACCTCCAGTAATTGTCCAATTATAATTTGACATTCCGCTTGCAGTTGTATACGTTATGTCATCAAAAACGCAAGGAGCTGCTTTGCTTGGAGTTATTGTAACCGGATCATTACCTGTAAAGTTGACCTGTACACTTAATCTCAAACTACTTTCACAACCTGTAGTCGCATCTTTTAAAGCTCCATAATAAGTACCTGCAACTAGTAATGTTCCTGGTGCTAATGGAGTTCCTCCTGTTGCAACATTGTACCAGACTACGCCAGTTTCATTTACCTGAAGACTTGC
>NZ_NCWQ01000124.1:0-8348 GCF_002156885.1 Flavobacterium sp. AJR
TGGAGATCCTACTAAATTAGAAACATTTAATACATGAAACCAAGTTCCTTACAGCCTTGGTTTGAAACTTTGACAAAGGTAGCTGCGCATGATAATTCGGTTTTAAACTTTTTAAAGTTCTTAAAAACTACAAAACCTCTAATCTAGCCCCGATAGAAGTGAAAATACTTTTGTGCCGGGGTTCGGCACAAAAGATTGTAACGAATAGCGGGACTTTAGGCCTTGAAAGCCCTTAAATTTGATGCTTCTGAACAATTGGCTGATAATCATTTGGAATTGTTTTGCTATTACAAATAAATGTATTAATTTTGCAGACCTTTTGGCAGAGAAGAGTTTCCATTAGGTATCAACTATTTATGTAAAACAACTTCTGTTTTTTCTATCGCTTTATGAAACTCAAGAAAAGCAGAATACAAATTTTTTATCAGCATGTCTGAACAATTAAAATCACAAGAAGAGTTTTTAGCAAATTTTAACTGGCATAACTTCGAAGAAGGTATCGATGCAGTAGATGAGAAAAACTTACAAGAATTCGAAGACTTAGTATCAAAAACTTTCATCGCTACAGATCAAGAAGAAGTAGTAGAAGGTGTAGTTGTTAGAATTACAGATAGAGACGTTATCGTTGATATCAACGCAAAATCGGAAGGTGTTATTTCTTTAAACGAATTCCGTTACAACCCAAACTTAAAAGTTGGTGATAAAGTAGAAGTATTAATCGACATCCGTGAGGATAAAACAGGTCAATTAGTATTATCTCACAGAAAAGCTCGTACTATTAAATCATGGGATAGAGTTATTGCTGCAAACGAAACAGGTGAAATCGTTAATGGTTTTGTAAAATGCAGAACTAAAGGTGGTATGATCGTTGACGTTTTCGGTATTGAAGCTTTCTTACCTGGATCTCAAATTGACGTTAAGCCAATTAGAGACTACGATGTATATGTAAACAAAATGATGGAATTCAAAGTGGTAAAAATTAACCACGAATTCAAAAACGTTGTTGTATCTCATAAAGCGCTTATCGAAGCTGATATCGAAGTACAGAAAAAAGAAATCATCGGTCAATTACAAAAAGGACAAGTATTAGAAGGTGTTGTTAAAAACATTACTTCTTATGGTGTGTTCATTGACTTAGGTGGTGTTGACGGATTAATTCACATTACTGACCTTTCTTGGAGTAGAATCAACCACCCAAGTGAAGTTCTTGAATTAGACCAAAAATTAAACGTTGTAATCCTTGATTTCGATGATGAGAAAACAAGAATTCAATTAGGATTGAAACAATTAAACGCTCACCCATGGGATGCTTTAGATGCTAATTTAACTATTGGTGATAAAGTAAAAGGTAAAGTAGTTGTAATCGCTGATTACGGTGCATTTATCGAAGTTGCTGAAGGTGTTGAAGGTTTAATCCACGTTTCTGAAATGTCATGGTCTACTCATTTACGTTCTGCACAAGATTTCGTAAAAGTTGGAGATGTTGTTGAAGCTGTTATCTTAACTTTAGATAGAGATGACCGTAAAATGTCATTAGGTATCAAACAATTGACTCAAGATCCATGGACTGATATTACTTCTAAATACCCAGTAGGTTCTAAACATACAGGTATCGTTAGAAACTTTACAAACTTTGGTATTTTCGTAGAATTAGAAGAAGGAATTGATGGATTAATCTACATTTCTGACCTTTCTTGGACTAAGAAAATCAAACACCCATCTGAATTTGTAAATGTTGGTGAGAAACTTGATGTAGTTGTATTAGAATTAGATGTTGAAGGACGTAAATTATCTTTAGGTCACAAACAAACTACTGCTAATCCTTGGGATCAATACGAAGATTCTTTCGCTGTAGGAACTATCCACAATGGTGAAATTTCTGAAATCGTTGATAAAGGAGCTACTGTAGAATTCGGAGATGATATCGTTGCTTTCATTCCTACTCGTCACCTTGAAAAAGAAGACGGAAAGAAATTGAAAAAAGGTGATACTGCTGATTTCAAAGTAATCGAATTTAACAAAGAATTCAAAAGAGTAGTTGCTTCTCACACTGCTATCTTCCGTGAAGAAGAAGAGAAAAACGTGAAAGCTGCAACTGAAAATACTTCATCTAACTCATCTACAAATGCACCAGCTGCAACTTTAGGAGATAACAATGATGTATTAGCTGCATTGAAAGCTAAAATGGAAAAAACTGAGAAAAAATAATTCTTAAGTTTATCTAAATATAGAAAGTCCCACAGCAATGTGGGACTTTTTTTTGTGCTTTATATTTTTGTTTCAGGTTTTAAGTTTTTCTTTGTTTCAAGTTTTAGATTGTCACACTGAGCGTCCCGAGGCTTCGAAAGAAGCGCATTTCTATTGAAAATTAATACTGTAAGTTTAAACGAAGTCGAGAGCATTAAATAATTGGAATTTGGAGTTTTTAAATTCGGAATTTGAATTTTCAGGAGCTATTTCCTGCTATCCACTATATCTTTTTATTTTTAAAGAAAAAATAAAAAGGATGTCGTTACTATCAGGGCTATAAGAATCATTTTCATTAGAATATCATTACTTAAATAATAACGTGGATTACAACGAAGGATTCTTGGTATTTAAATGGCGATGTGGTTTGTTTGGTTTATTTTAACAAAAAAAGTTGTGTTATTGTCTTAAAAAGTTATTTTTGTTCAAAAATAACTATATGAAAAAAATCTACTTTTTAATTCTGGCTTTATGCTTTTTTAATGGTTTGAGTGCACAGGTTATTAATTTTTCTGATGCAGTTTTAAAAAATATTTTGATTTCTACAAATTGTGTCGACACTGATAATGATGGTATAGCCGATAGTGATGTTGATACAAATAATGATAATGAGATTGATTATGATGAAGCTAGAGTAGTTAATGATTTATATTTGGATGGAAATATTAGCTCTTTAGAAGGTTTTAATTCTAATATTTTTTCAGGATTGAAAAACTTGAGTATTAAAAATACTTCTTTAACTAAAATAAGTCTTTCCTATTTTGGTTCATTAAAGATTTTAAAAATAAATAATAATTCACAATTAAAATCTTTGCTTTTAACTTATCTGACTTCTTTATCAACTCTTGATTGTTCTAATAATCAATTGAATTTTATAAAAAGAGATAATACCAATAATATCGCTAACGTTAATTGTAGTTATAATAATTTGACTACACTATATTTTTCAGATATAAACGCATTAACTAATTTAAACTGCTCAAATAATAACATTTCAACTTTATTTTTAAATCGTCTATATAACGTTTTTAGTTCTCTAGAGTTTAATAATAATTTAAATTTAAACTCTATTTGTGCATATCAAAGTGATATTTCATTAATTCAAAATAAATTAGCAGAATATGGAATTGCTAATGTTGCAGTAGTAAATTCTTGTGCTTTACCTCCATGTGTGGAAGGAACCATATGTTTTGATGATGAAAATTTTAAAAATTCTATTTTAAATAATACAACTATTGATTTAAATTTTGATGGTGAAATTCAATTTTCTGAAGCATTACAAGTAACTACAATGAGTATAGCTCAAAATGTTAAGTCAATTAATACAATTAAGTATTTTACCAACTTAAAAAGTTTAACTATTGATAACACTCAAATTGGAGGAACAATAGATTTAACCAGTTTGGTTAATTTAGAAGATTTGACTGTACAATGGAACAGTATTTTTTCAACATTAAAAATTGATGATTTAACTAACTTAAAGACTTTAAATATTAATAATAATCATAATTTGGTCGGTTTGTATGCAAATGGACTTACAAATCTTAGCAATGTTAGATGTAATATTAATCAATACTTGTCTGTTTTTCAAATGAAAAACGCCCCTAGTTTATTAACTATTGATTGCTCAAACAATGCTATTACATCTTTAGATTTATTAAACGGTACAAACATAAAATCTATTAAATGCAGTAATAATAATATAACTTATTTAAACACTGGTTCTACAACAAATTTAATTGATTTAAATTTTTCCGGAAATAAAATTACCTCTTTTGTTTTTTTACCATTTGTAAATTTGCAAACGCTTAATTTTTCTGCAAATCCAATATCAATTTTTGATTTAACTGGGTTAAATAAGTTGCAAAAACTTGAATGTCAAAGTGGAAAGTTTTCAAAAATAGATGTTTCCTATTTACCTAATCTAAAAGAATTAAATTGTGGATATAATAATATTTTAACTGATATTTTTATTAAAAATAATAATCCTGATCAGGATTTGATAAAATTAGACATAAGTGGAAATTTAAATCTTAAACATATTTGTGCAGATATTATAGATTTTAATGTTATTCAAAAAAGCATAGATTTAAGTGGTTTAAATAATGTCTTATTAGATTCTAGTTGTAGCTGCGTAGGTGCTTGTAGTGATGCAATTATTAATTTTACAGATCCAATTTTTAAAGCAAAATTATTATCTGCAACTAATCAAAATTATGTGGCAAGGAATTTATATGGTTCTTATTTTAAAATTGATGCTAATAATGATAAAGAAATACAATTAAGCGAAGCGTTTAATGTTTATTCTTTGACTTTAAATGAAAGTAATATTTCTTCTTTACTTGGAATTGAATATTTTGTAAATCTTGGAGTATTAGATTGTTATATTAATAAAATTAAATTGCTTAACGTTAGTAATTTGTCAAAATTAACTTCCATTCAATGTCAGATTAATGGCTTAACTTCATTAAATATAAGTGGGTTAACAAAAATTCAACGACTTATTTGTTCTACAAATAGTTTAACATCTTTGGATCTTAGCAATTTAACCGAATTAACGCATCTTGACTGTTCAGCAAACCAATTGTCATCATTAATGATAAAAAATGGAATAGATGAAGACCGACTTTATTTTACTCAAAATCCCAATTTAAAATACATTTGTGCTGACGAATCTCAAATTCCAGCTATACAATCACAACTATTATCAGCAAATATTAAGGATTGTAATGTTAATTCGTATTGTACATTTAAACCAGGAGGTAAGTTTTATGCAATTAAAGGAAATAATAGATTAGATTTAGATAATAATGGATGTGATAATGAAGATATTAAATTTCAAAATATGAAAGTTAACATTGCAAATGAAGTTATAACAAACAGTTCCGCATCTGATGAAAATGGCGATTACAATTATTATGTTAAATCGGGGTCTTATAATGTTACTCCAATACTAGAAAACCCAGCGTATTTTAAAGTTTATCCAACAACTACTAAAGTTACTTTTCCAACAGAATCCAGTCCATTTACTCAAGATTTTTGTATTACTGCAAACGGTGTTCATCCAGATTTAGAAGTTGTTTTATTACCATTAGAACCCGCAAGACCAGGTTTTAATGCTGTATATAAAATTGTCTATAAAAATAAAGGAAATACTATACAATCTGGTTCGGTAAGTTTAAATTTTGAGGATGCTGTTTTAGATTTCGTTATTGCAAAACCTACACCGGTGACTCATTCCTTTAATAATTTATCTTGGAATTTTGTTAATTTATTGCCATTTGAAACTCGCGAAATTAAATTCACGCTAAATGTAAATTCTCCAATAGAAAAACCAGCATTAAATATTGATGATATATTAAAATTTAAAACAACAATAGCAGGTGCTGTAACAGACGAAACTACAATTGATAATATATTTGCTTTTAATCAAACAGTTGTAGGATCGTTCGATCCAAATGATAAAACGTGTTTAGAAGGTTCAGTTATTACACCAAGTCTAATAGGTGAGTATGTACATTATATGATTCGTTTTGAAAATACAGGAACCTATGCTGCGCAAAACATCGTTGTAAAAGATATGATTGATTTATCTAAATTTGATATTTCAACTTTAATTACAACGAGTTCAAGTCATTCTTTTGAAACAAAAATTACTGAAGGAAATAAAGTAGAATTCATTTTTGAGAATATCAATCTTCCTTTTGATGACGCTAATAATGATGGTTATGTTGCTTTCAAAATTAAAACAAAACCAACATTAGTAGTTGGGGATACATTTACAAACGAGGCAAATATTTATTTCGATTATAATTTTCCAATACTAACTAATAAAGCAACTTCTACATTTCAAACAACATTAGGGACTCAGGATTTTGAGTTTTTAAATTATTTTACAGTATTTCCTAATCCTGCAAATGAGGTTTTAAATATAACTAATGCAAAGGATATCGAAATACAATCGATTGCTGTTTATGATGTTTTAGGGCAATTGGTTATTGCTATTCCAAATGCAAAGTCAGTTTCTACAATAGATGTTTCGAAACTTAGAACAGGTAATTACTTTATAAGAATAAAATCGGATAAAGGAAATTCAAGTACTAAGTTTATTAAAAAGTAATTCTTATTTTTCCATAATATAGAAAGTCCCACAGTTATGTGGGACTTTTTTTTATGTTTAATTTTATTGCTCTGATTAAGTTGTAGAGTTTGGAAGTTTGTCTATATAGTAACGTGGATAATATGGATTTGCTAAGGCAAAGTCGTAGAGTATAACGGATTTTGTTTTATCCGTAAACTTGTCTTTCTGAGGAACGAAGAATAACCGTTTGCTATATTAAGTTTTAGTTGACTGCCAACAATTCTGATTCCTCAGGTGTAAAATCATTTACAATTGCATAAGTTTCAATTTTAGCAATTGCCATTTCGTCCAAAATGTCCACTAAATTCTTATAATTGGATTTTTTACTTGGTTTTATAATTACAATTGGACCAATTTTAGGTTTTCCAATTGCTGCTGAATATTCCAAAATAGTTTTATTTCTATTAAAAAGTTCTTGACGGATTCCGTTCTTTCCATAATTTAGTTCTTTTGGACCAGTTATCGGAGTATATAAAAGACCAGAATAACTAATAATTCTGTCATTGTCATCTAGTAAAATGGTTATAATACGGCTCATATCTGCACCACAGCTGATAACGCGGTGCTCTTCTTCATTGAAATCTTTCTCGGGTAAACTTAAACTCATAATTTTCGGTTTACCCAATTCAGTTGTAACCATAAAAAATACAATCAATAAAAAAGAAACGCTTACCATGGCAGTTAAATCTACACGTGCTTTTAGTTTTTTGCTTCTTACTTTCTTGTCTTTTTTATAGATTTCCATGATTGTGAGGTTTTAAATGATTTAAAAGTAAATCTGAGTTAGTTTAGATATTTGTGTTATTTGGTTGTCATAAATATAATAATTTTTGAATATTATAGAGAAATAAGTTGATTTGTTTTTTATGTATTGCTATTTCAAAACAAGATATAAATATAAAAGGCCCACATTCCTGTGGGACTTTTATATTTAATTTTCATCACATTGAGCAGAGTGAAGAGTTAGAGAACTTATCTAAAATAGTAACGCGGATTAAACGGATTTGCTAAAGCAAAAACGCTGATAGAACGGATTTTTTTAAACAATGAAATAAAATCCGTTTTTATCTATGTCTTCGCCTAAGCGAATCCGTTTAATCTGCGTACCTTTTTCAAGACAAACCAAGCTTTTGAACCTTTGTTACTTAGAATTTAAGAACCTTAGATTCTCTTTTTCTTAAAGTAAACTTACAGACAAAGTAATATTCGTTTTCAATAACTTTGATATCGGACAAATTTCTTTGGCTTTTAAAGCAGTTTTAGAAAACTCATCTTCGGTGATATTTGGAACTTTTCCTTTTAGATCCAAATTAATCTGAGTTATTGTGCCGTCTTCAAACGTAACAGTGGCTTCTGTATGCAAATCTTCGGGAATATAACCAGCTTCTGATAATAAGAAGCTTAATTGCATTGTAAAGCAGCCAGAATGAGCTGCAGCAATCAATTCTTCGGGATTGGTACCTACACCGTTTTCAAAACGTGTCTTGAATGATAGTTGTGCATTATCTAGAGTGGTGCTTTGTGTACTAATAGTTCCTTTTCCTTCCATTCCGGTACCTTTCCAGTTGGCATGTGCTTTTCTAGTAAATTTCATCTTTTTTGAATTTAATGGGTTTATTAATAATTATGACAACTCAATTAATTGAATTTTATATATTGTTTTGAATTTTAAATGATTGTATTCTCAAATATAATCAAATTTTGGTTGTAGAGACGCACCGCAGTGCGTCTTTTAGATGTTGTTAAGAAAAAAAACACGGTGAAGACGCATTACAGAGATACATTGCGAAGACACACTGCGGATCGTCCCTATTATTTCACAATCATTTTTTTGACAATTCCATCAGATGTTTTTACAAAATAAATCCCTGTAGAGAACTGTGATGTATTGATGGTTTGTGCATTTTTGGTAGTTAAAACATTTTTACCGTTTACATCAAATACCTGAACATCGGCAGTT
>NZ_NCWQ01000125.1:0-8335 GCF_002156885.1 Flavobacterium sp. AJR
CAGCTGATATCGATAATGGTTCAAGTGATGTTTGTGGTATTGATAGCATGATATTAGATAAAACCACTTTCGATTGTACAAATGTTGGAGTAAATACAGTAACACTAACTGTTACCGATGTTAATGGGAATTCAGCATCAGAAATTGCTACAGTAACTGTCGAAGATAAAATAGCTCCAACTGTTATTACAAAAAGTATAACTGTTCAACTTGATGTTACAGGAAATGCAACTATTAATGCTACGCAAATAGATAACGGTTCTACAGATAATTGCGGTATTGATACGATGATTCTTGATAAGACAACTTACGATTGTACGAATGTTGGAATAAATAATGTGACACTTACTGTTACGGATAAAAATGGAAATTCAGCGACTGGAACTGCTGTTGTTACTGTAAAGGATTTGATTGCCCCAAATGTTATAACCCAAAATATAACTGTCCAGCTAGATGCTACAGGAAATGCAGCAATAATTCCAGCGCTGATTAATAATGGTTCTAATGATGCTTGTGGTATCGATATGTTGGTACTCGATAAAACAGCTTTTACTTGTAGTGATATTGGAACAAATACCGTAACACTTACCGTTACAGATTTTAATAGAAATTCAGCGTCTGGAACTGCTGTAGTTACTGTAGAGGACAAAATAATTCCAACTGTGGTAACGCAGGATATTACAGTTCAGCTCAAAGTAACAGGAACTGTGAGTATTACTGTTAATGAGATAAATAACGGCTCTACAGATAATTGTACTATCGATAAAATATTACTCGATAAAACCACTTTTGATTGTAGTAATATAGGAGTCAATACAGTAACACTTACCGTAATAGATCAATCAGGAAACAGAGGTTCAGCAACAGCGATTGTAACAATTCTTCCTATTCCAGAGCCAACATTCCCGAGTCTTACACAAGAATTTTGTTTAATAGATGCGCCTACAATAAGAGATATAGCTGTAAATGATAGTACTAATTTAAAATGGTTTATCGATGCTACATCAGCCCAAAGTCTTTCATTAAATTCAAGTATAATTAGCGGAACCTATTATGCGGCTACAAATTATGGTAATTGTTATAGTAATCGTATTCCTGTTACAATCATTGTTAAAGATGCATTAGCTCCCACAGGCAATGATGTGCAGTATATATGTAAAGAAAAAGAAGCAACAATTACTGATCTTATTACAAACGAGCAAGAGGTGTTGTGGTACGAAACCGCAACAGGAGGTGTTCCTGTGGCATCGACTACAATTTTAGAAGATAAACATAAATATTACGCATCTTACATAGGAGCAGAATGCGAAAGTTCTAAAAGGCTAGAAGTAGAGATTATTATTAGGTATTGTGATGTTGTGGTTTATAACGGAATTTCTGCCAATGGGGACGGAAAAAATGATTCCTTTTTTGTAGAAGGAGCCACAACTTTTCCTGATAATAAACTAGAAATTTTTAATAGTTGGGGAAGTTTAGTTTACGAAGCTAGTCGTTACGGACAAGACGATAATCTATTTAAAGGATTTGGTAATAAAGGATTAGGAAACGGTACTGGTTTACTTCCGTACGGAACATATTATTATGTATTTAGCTTTACAAATCATGATAATAAGCGTATTACAAAAACAGGCTTTTTGCATCTAAATCCTTAATTCACAAAATCAAAAAAACAAATGAAATTTAATTATATACTAGTACTGGCATTTACATTTACACTATTTTCTGCCAGAGCTCAACAAGATGCTCAATTCTCCGATTATAAGCTAAATATGTCGAGTTTTAATCCCGCTTTTGCAGGTTTTTTTGACGGAAGCGTATTACTGATACATCGAACACAATTTGCAGGATTTGATGGTGCACCCGAAAGTCTGAACTTAAATGTCAATATTCCGCTTACAATGAATATGGGAGCAGGAATGAATGTTTCAAGTGAAAAATTAGGTGTAACCGAAGAATTAATTTTGACAGGAGATTATTCCTATACCATTTTTACAGACGAAATAAATATGCTTTCGTTTGGTTTAAAAGCAGGTTTTAATGTCCTTAATGTAGATTATACACGTCTTGATGTACAGAATACAAATGATTTAAGTTTTGAAAATAATATAGAAAACAGAATATCTCCAAGAATAGGAGTTGGATTTTTATTCAATACACCAAATTGGTATATAGGATTATCTACGCCCAATTTTATCAAAGAAAGTTATGATCCAACTGTTGCAGGAATATCGGTAACAAAACCTCAAGTTTATTTTACAACAGGATATCAAACTGCGCTAACACATGAATTGTTATTTAAACCATCTATACTAGCAAAAGAGGTTCAGGGATCACCATTGGCAATAGATTTTGCTCTTAATTTTGAGTTTAAAGAAAAGTTCAGATTTGGAGCATCCTACCGTTGGGATTCGGCTATAACTGGAATAATAGGAGTTAATTTGCTTCAGGATTTTCAAGCCGGATATGCTTATGATCATAACATAAACGGATTAGGCAAATATGCGCCGTCATCGCATCAATTTTATTTAAAATATACATTTAAACAGTCTAAAAATATGCGTAGGGAATGTGGTTGTAGCTTTACAGATCCTGCTAATAACCTTGGTTTTTAATCTTTTATTCGCTTAGCTTAAAAGATAAATATCCACACAATCTATGATTAAGATTATTGTGTTTTAATTATTTTATAAGTTTTAGTTTACGAATAAAAAATAGAAATTAGGTTATGTTGCGAGTTAAAGTTTAAAGTATTTTGCTTTGTTTTTTAACGTATTAAAGGTTTTATTTATAATTCATTAACGTACGTATAACATCAGGTTTGATTAAATTTATAGTATAGAAATTATAAATAAAATCTTATGAAAGCAGTACGATATTATGGACACAAAGATGTTAGAATTATAAACGATCTAGAAAAACCTTCTCCTACAGGAGATGAAGTATTATTAAAAATCGGTGGAGCAGGAGTATGTCATTCGGATTTACATGTAATTGATGGAGGATTAGTTTCTGGTGCAATATTTACTTTAGGGCACGAAAATGCAGGATGGGTAGAAGAAGTAGGAAAAGATGTAAAGGGATTTAAAAAAGGAGATGCAGTTTTGGTATATGGACCTTGGGGATGCGGACATTGCAAACCATGCCAACATTCGCAAGAAAACTATTGTGATCATCACTCTGAGCAAGCTTATGGAGGTGGTTTGGGATTAAATGGTGGTATGGCAGATTATATGCTTGTACCTTCCTCTCGATTATTGGTCCCAATTCATGATTTAGATCCTGTAATTGCTGCTCCGCTTACAGATGCAGCATTAACACCATATTCAGCAATAAAAAGATCATTGCATAAACTTATGCCAGACGAATATGTTGTGGTTATTGGAGTAGGAGGGTTAGGACATGTTGCATTACAAATTTTATCCGAAATGTGCGGATCAACAATTATAGCTTGTGATATAACTCCCGAAAGACTTGAATTTGCAAAACAACTAGGAGCAGTTCATGTCGTTAACTCTACAGATAAAGATGCTGCCGAACAAATCAAGAAAATCACTGGAATAAAAAAAGCAAAAGTTGTACTTGATTTTGTTGGTGCTACATCTACAATAGATTTAGGTACAAAAATTATAGGTTTAGATAGCGATTTAACCATTGTTGGGTTAGGAGGAGGAAAGTATGAATACAATACCGGTTTACCCGTTGGCGTAAGCATATTCAATCCTTATTGGGGTTCAAGAACCGAGTTAATGGAAGTAATTGGACTGGCAATACAAAAGAAAATACATATTGAAGTCGAAAAATATAGTTTAGATCAAGCTCTTGAAGTGTATGATAAATTAAGACAAGGAAAAATAAAAGGAAGAGCTGTTTTAGTTCCTTAAATAGATTTAAATTAACACATTAATGACATTGTCTGAAGCTTCAGGACTATGTGTTAAAATAATTACTCCTACAGTTTAAAAGAAATAAGTAGCCCGATTCTAGAATTGGGCTTTTTTATGAACTTTACATAAAAGATTTAACTATACTATAAAAGTAAGTTTTGCTTAATTAAGAATTATAGTATTTTTTAAACAATTTATTTGAAGCATACATCAATCTTTTTTTTAGCTTTGTTTGCAGAATAACTATTTATAAAACGAAAATATATTATGGATACTAGCAAAGAACTTTTATTCTTTTTTAGTGCTTTGGGGGCTTTCAACGGAATTATTCTGGGTATTTATTTCTTCTTTTTTACAAAGAAAAGATACTTCGGAAATTATTTTCTAGGCGCACTCTTACTAGCGTTAAGTATTAGAATTGCTAAATCTGTATTTATATATTTTGATCCAACGTTACCTAAAACCTATCTTCAAATTGGTCTTTCGGCTTGTTTTTTTATAGGTCCGTTTTTATATTATTTCATGAAAGCTTCGGTTAAGGAAATTCATGTAATGCCCAAATCCTGGAAACTGACCCTTATTTTCTGGGCAATACTTATTATTACTGTTGGAATACTGTTTCCGTATAGTGTTTACCCTCAACTTTGGCGGGATTATTTTGTAGAACTTATTTATATTCAGTGGTTTGTATATGTAGTTTTTGCAGGTTTTACAATTAAAGAAGTATTAAAAAAGATTGTAAGCAGAAAACAAAAAGCAAATCCAGCCGAAATGTGGTTTGGTATGATTTACCTTGGTAATACCTTACTTTTTGCCTTCTATTTTCTGGCATTGATTAATGCACCATTTGTTTCTTATTTAAGTGGATCTATAATTTTTTCTTTTATTTTGTATATGATAATTTCTATTCTTTTATACCGAAAAAAGACAGACGATTTATTCTTGCTTAATTCTCCAAAGTATTCAGGAAAGAAAATTGATTCAGCCGAAGAAACAATCTTGTTGCAAAAACTAGAGAATGTAATGGTAGAAAAAGAACTATATAAAAACCCAAATCTTACATTACAAGATTTATCCAAAGAAGTTACTATTTCAAGCCACCAATTATCTCAGTTTTTAAATAACAACGTTGGAAAGAATTTTACCAGTTACGTTAATGAATTTAGGATAAACGAAGCTTGCAAAATCATAACTTCTAACAATAAACTAACCTTAGAATCTGTTGGTTATGATGTAGGATTTAATTCTAAATCAACCTTCTTTGTGGCGTTTAAAAAGCATACAGGAACGACACCTTTAAATTATCAGTTACAAGCTTCATTAGTTTAATTTTTTTCCTTTTAGTTTGACGCTTCAGGTAATGCCATTAAGTTAAGAAAAACGGCTACAATACTGTATCGAATAAATCTCACGCAAAGCCGCCAAGTTTACGCCTAAAACCTTTGCGCTTTTGCGTCTTTGCGCGAAAATAATTAACCACAATTAGATCAAAAGAGCTTAACTTAATGACATTGCGCTTCGGGATAAACCTTATGAGTATGATTTTAATATCGAAAGTGCAGGATTACAGCAATATTAACCAAGTTAGGTTCAATAAACAGAGTGTAGATTTATAAATCCGTACTCCTGATTTCTCTTTGAATGACCTCATACCGCGATTTACGATAGACTTTTGTACTAATAAAAAGTCAAATCTTAATCGTTAAATTTTATGAGAATTCTAATCTTAGTTTTCATTTACATCTATTGTTTACTTATACCATCTATAACTGTAAAAGCACAATCGATAAAATTTCTGTCAGGAAAAGTTACTAATCATAGCAACGAACCCATGATGGGAAATGTTTCATTGTTGTCTGTTCGTGATTCTATTTTAATTAAACAACAGGATTTTTTAGATGGTACTTTTCAATTATCAAATATTAATCAAAAAGAAGTATTGATAAAACTTACTTCTGTAGAATTTGCCGACAAATTCCAGCATATTACTTTCAATGGAAAAGAAAATATAAATCTGGGCACAATACTCGTTAATGGAAATAACAATCTGCTAAATGAAGTTGTTATAAAAAATCAAGCTTCATTGCTAAAATATGGATCTAATGGAACACTTGAGGTTAGCGTAGCTAATACTTTGCTTTCTACCAGTAGTTCGGTAAATGAATTATTGGGCAGAGTTCCAAATGTAATTGTTTCCGAAGGACAAATTAGTGTGTTAGGAAAAGGAGAAGCTATTATTTATTTAAACGGAATTTTAATTAGTAACGAACGTTTTGCAGCAATTCCTGTTTCGCAAATTGCCAAGATTGAAGTTATTTCTAATCCATCATCTAAGTATGATGCCGAAGGAAAAGCGGTAATTAATATCATTACAAAGAAAAACTTTGAGAGTGGAGTTATGGGAACGGCAAGCCAACAGATTACAGTTTCGGAATTTGGAGGGACAAGTACAAATACACTGCTAGATTTTAATTACAATAAAGGAAAAGTTTCTATTATTGGTAATTATGGACTGCAATTAGGTAAAAACAGAGAACTGTTATATACAACCAGAACAAGACCTGATCCTACCGAATTTATGAAATCAGAGCTGACTACAGATTGGAGGCGTAGATTTAATAACTATTCCAACTTTGGATTTGGACTACAATATACTTTTTCTGAATCGAATTATATTTCGTTGGAATATAGTGGGAATATTAATGATTTGGGTGGAGTAGTAGCCAATCGAAATTCGATTGCAACCAACAATAGCAATAGTTTTTATGCTACAGATGTTGACAGAAATGATGTTAGACTCAATCAGTTTGTAAACTTAAATTATAATACAATTACAGATGATAAAGGCTCCTCGTTGTTTGTTGGTACACAATTTTCTAATTACAACGGTTTTACAAGAGATCTTATAGATGAAAATGGTTTGGTTAACAGCCTAAATACAGAGCGATATTTAAAAAACAATGCCGATAATACCATCAATATTATAAACACTCAGGCAGATTATGCAAAAAAAATAAATGAAAGTACAAAGTTAGAAGCTGGTGCAAAAGTAAGTTATGCAACAATCAAAACAAGTTCTGATTTTTTGATTGCTGATGATAAAAATCCTGAATTTGTATTTGATGAAGACCTTTCGAGTGATTTTAAATATGAAGAAAAAATAGGAGCTGCGTATATAAATTACAGTAGTTCTCTAGGAAAAAAGTTTAATTATTCTTTGGGCGCTCGAGGCGAATGGACCAATTATGAATTAAATACAACTGCAGGCGGCAATCAGAAATTCAGGAAAAGTTATGCCGATATTTTTCCTAATGTATTATTGAATATGCCTCTTTCTGATGATCTGAAGTTACATGCTTCTTATGTTTCAAGAATAACAAGACCAAGATATCAGGCGCTCAATCCGTATGTTGTTTACCAGGACCCATTTACAACTATCGAAGGAAACCCTAATCTTAAACCAGAAAAAATTTATGCTTTTGAAATAGGAGCGATGTATAAAAAGTATGATTTTAAAATAGGATACACGTACAAAGTCGATCCTATATCTGGAGCAGCTTTACGCGGTATTAATCCCAATAGTTATATTTTAAGATCATTGAATTTAGATAAAGAAAATAGTTATTTTGCATCGATTTCAAGGTCATTTACAAGCAAATGGTGGAGTTCGACCAATACCGTGAGTATGAGTTACACAAAATCTGTAGACAATACTTATTCATTTACATTAGGTGCAACAAAACCACAAATTTATCTCTATACAAATAATACATTTACCATTCCTGATGTGTTTAAAATTCAATTGCTTGCCTGGTATCTGGGTGATAAAAGCTACGGATTGGGAGATGATAATAGTCGCTCGATAGTAACATTGGGAATCGAAAGAAATTTTTTAAATAATGCCTTAAAATTGAACTTTTCTGCCAATGATATTTTTAAAGGATTTTATGCTTCTGGAAATTATACTGTAGGACAAACCGAGATTTATTATCATAGAACATACACAACAAATTACTATAAGCTTGTTGCAACGTATAGTTTTGGAAACTCCAAAAAAACGGATTACAAGAAAAAAGAAGTGGAACAAACGGAAAACAGCAGAGCAAGGTAGTGATTGTCTTTTGCGAAAATTAACCGCAGAGTTCGCAAAGGATTACGCAATCCCGAAGCGTCTGGAGCAAAGTTTCTCCCCGATGTTGTCATCCTATGTTTGTAATAAAAAAGGATTTCTGTTTTTAGTACATTTATGTTTAGATTTTCAACAGAAGAAAGGGAAAGATAAAAACTAAAAATTGTCATTTGTCATAATAGACTGTTCGAAATGGTAGTTCCTTTCCCTCTCTGCTTTTGAGCTTGGACAGTTCATTAGGCCTGGAGCCTGTATTTAGGATTGATAAGTCAATAGCAGATTTCTTCCGTTTACTTTTTACTTAAAAACAAAGTTATGACAA
>NZ_NCWQ01000126.1:0-8300 GCF_002156885.1 Flavobacterium sp. AJR
TTTTATATTGTTTTAAAGATACACGTTTTTCTTACAGTACAAAATTAAACAATAAGTAAAATTAATTATTTGGAGTGTCATCATCCTTTTAATAAATTACCAATAATCGGGAAAATCCCAACTATTTTTTATGTAACTAAATTCTCTTCATTAAACACATTTCGTAATCATACTTTATTTAAATTATCGTCTTTTTTTACAAACAACGTAACTAGTTACGTATTTTTTATATATTTGCGTAACTAGTTACGTAATTTATGATACAGAACGATTTTTTAATAGAATTACAATTGGTGGGACTTACCAGCCGATTAAAGCGACTTACGGATAATATACTTTATAGTACTAAAGATTTTTATAAAGCTGTTGGAGTAGATATTGAGCCTAATTGGCATCTTATATTCTTGCTTTTAAAAAAACATGAAGAACTCACAGTAACCGAAATATCAGAGCGTTTGCAAATGTCACATCCTGCAATTGTTAAGATTATCAGGAACATGAAAGCAAAAGGGTATATAGAAACCAAAACTGATACTACCGATTCACGGAAACAACTGCTATATCTTACTGAAAAAGCAAAATTAGCCTTGCCTCAATTAGAAAAATGTTGGGAAGCTTGTATTCTTACCATGAACGAATTACTAGATGGAAATGAACTTTTCTTGAAAAATCTAGAACTGATTGAGGAAAAAATCGGAAAGAAAAGCTACAAAGAGAGAACTTTAAATAATTTAAAAAAAATATAATGTTTAGATACGTTTTAATGGTACTTGTAGGCGCTGCAAGTTTTGGTATTCTTTCTTCATTTGTAAAACTTGCTTATCAGCAAGGATATACAACTCCTGAAATATCTTTTATCCAAGCTCTTTTAGGAGCAATAGTGTTATGGTCTATTGTTTTTTTTACAAATAAAGAACGTCGTAAACCTAAAGAAATAGGGTGGCTTTTAATTACAGGGGCAGCAATTGGTATTACAACTTTTCTATATTATTTATCGGTAAAATTCATTCCTGCATCTATTGCAATTGTGCTACTTATGCAGTTTACATGGATTGGTATTTTGCTAGAATGGCTTTTGTATGGCAAGAAACCGCTTAAAATGGAATTAATAGTAACTGCAGTTGTTATTTTCGGGACGATTTTGGCAAGTGGAATAAATTTTAATGAAGGGAGTTCTTTATCATTAAAAGGTATTGGATTTGTGCTGTTGGCTTCCCTTATTTACTCTATTTATATTATACTTAACAGCAAGACTGGAAAGGAAGGAAACTGGCAAAACAGAAGTGCATGGATTATGACAGGTTCTGCTCTTTGTATTTTAATAGTAAACTTTCAGCCTATCGTTTTCTCTAATCATTTTGACTTTCATTTATTAAAATGGGGACTTTTTCTTTCTGTATTCGGAACCATATTACCGCCAGCTTTGTTTGCTGTAGGTATTCCTAAAGTAGGAGTAACAACAAGCGGCCTTTTAATGACTGTTGAGTTGCCAGTAGCTGTTCTTACTGCTAGTTTGGTGTTAGGAGAAAATATAACTTTTGTCCAGATCATTGGAATTATAATTATGATAGCAGCAATTATAGCCATGAATCTAAAAAAGGCAAAAAGCACTTCTGTTTGACATTTTTTTTCCCTTCTAAAGTAAAATCAGAAATTAGAAATGAATTAAAATTCTGTCTAAATAAACTATCGCGAGAATACTTTAAGAGAAAATTAAAATGACTATAATTCTTATACAGTATATTGCAAACTCAAACAAGCTCACTTTTTGTACCTGATATAAAAAGATTTGCTATAATAAATTTGATTAGAATGAAATTGAGGAGAAAACCAAAAATGACATTAAAATACTATTTTGAAAAAAACTTTAATAATGCCCAGTTATGGGAATTTAATAGCGAAAATGTAGAATTACTGGTAGAACTGGTGAATTTAATTCGCCCGAAAAACCCAAAAACTGTTACTGCTGTTGATTTATCGGAGCTAATTAGTCTACTTAAGGAGAATGAAAATTATCGTAACGGACTGATGGTTTGCGTTAATGCCCATTTAGAAAAGAAAAAGTTTAATAAAATCCTTTCTGATGCAGGTATTCTTCAAGATGCCAATTTCTTTTTTGAAGTTCGCAAAAGGATTTTCGCTAAATTAATTCCCGAGCAACCTGAAAAGGACACATTACAATTTATTTTAAATCAAATATTCTTTGTTAATACTGACCCAATATGGATTAAAAAAATACCTCAAGAGCAAATTCTAGAGCTATTTTATTTGCTTAAATTTCATTCTATTTATGGATTCACTGACGAAAACTCTTCGTTTAATGAGTTAATTTTTGCAATGGAAGTAATTACTTATCGCATTTGTGGGTCTGCCATGGAGACTGATGTAATACAAATGGTGCCAGAATATGAAAATCTCGAAAGCCCATTTATTGCTTTTCAGCGAGAATTGTTATTAATGAATGAGAAACTAATTGACTCTCCTGAGAATGCTATCAACGAAGATGATTTAGGTTACAAACAATTAATTATTCTGCACAAACAATGTGTAGATTATATAGAAACCGCTTTTAAAAACAGTAATAAATTTGGTATTTCATTACACGTAAATCAGAGTCTGTTAAGAATTCGTCAGCAACTTCAGCGACTTAAATCGTTATTACCACTTTTGATACAAGGCAATCAAGAAGATGCTAAAAGGAATACAATTTCTCTAGCATATAAACTGATTAAATACAATTGTGATAAAAATAATATCCAGAAACTAGTTAATGAGAGTACTCAGCTTTTATCTTATGAAATAACCCAACATACTGCCAATACTGGAGAACATTATATTACAAACAGTCGTAAGGAGTATTATAAAATGTTTTATTCTGCTGCTGGTGGAGGTTTTATCGTAGGAATACTGTGTATCATTAAACTGTTATTGGGTAAAGTAGAAGCAAGCGGATTTGGACATGTCTTTTTATACAGCATGAACTATTCTATCGGATTTATAATCATTTATATTCTTGGGTTTACGCTTGCAACAAAACAGCCTGCAATGACCGCTTCTGCACTGGTAAGGGCTTTACAAGAAGGCTTTAAGCAAAAAACACAGGACAAAAAAGACTATAAGTATAAAGAATTTGCAATATTTTTTGCTCGTGTATTCCGCTCACAGTTTATCGCTTTTGTAGGGAACGTTATTATAGCTTTTCCGGTTTCATTACTCGGAATCTGGCTTATTGACCAAACCTTTCATTATAATATAGCTAAGGAAAAATGGCCAACTTTAATGCAAGATCTAAATCCGATTTATTCTGCAGCAATTTTCCATGCAGCCATAGCAGGAGTTTTTCTGTTCTTATCAGGAATTATTGCGGGTAGTATCGCCAATCGTGACAAACACAATCATATATACTATCGTATTCAGGAACATCCATTATTAAAATTGAGTTTAGGTAAAAAATGGACTAAGAAATTAGCCTCTTTATATGAAAAAAAATGGGCAGGTATTATTTCTAATTTCTGGTTTGGTGTTTTTATGGGAAGTACCGCTTTTATTGGGATATTCTTCGGATTAAATATAGATATCAGGCACATTACTTTTGCAAGTGGAAACTTTGCGTTGGCTTTATACGGAACCGACTTTTATGTTACCCAATGGATGTTTATCTGGTCTGTTTTAGGTATCGGAATCATCGGTTTAGTCAATTTTATGGTTAGTTTCAGTTTATCGCTTGGACTTGCTTTTCGTTCCCGAAACATTCCGCTTTCAGAACTAAGACAAGTGGCAAGAGCAATCTTCAGGTACTTTTTAAGTAAACCTATGCATTTCTTCTTTCCACCTAAAAATAGCAGTATATCGCAATAGCTATTTACAAAACTCATTATTTCTTAAGTAATAAAAAAGGTGCTGTCTAATTTTTGGACAGCACCTTTTTTTTAGAAGTTTTAGAAAATTATAATCCGTAATTGCTCCATCAGAACATTGTATTTATAGCACAGATATCATAAAATTAAGGCCTAAATCCACCATATTAAACAAGGGTTATGTGTTGTTTATTTTTTAGTTTATATCTATTTATTTAGGTCTCCATATAATTTATCAACTACTTTTTCCAAAATTTCTCCTGTTTCATTAAAGCTGGTATTTGTCAATATAGATATTCCCATATTTTTTTTAGGATAAATCACAAACCAATTTTGCATTCCGTATATACCTCCGTGATGTCTATAAATTAATTCATTATCATTTTCTAATATATACCAATGATAACCCTCCCAAAAATCAGAACCTTCTTTGTATAATTTTTTATGAGATTCATTTACAACAAGATTTGACTTGTCAAGTTGTAATTTCATATATTTTACTAAATCCGTAGGCGTAGAGTGCAATCCTGAAATTCCGCCCCATAAAGTTCTATTGAAGTTTGGCATTAACTCGTTTTTATCATTGTAGCCCTTTACTAAAATTGCTCTTTCATTATCATTTAAGGTGAATTTGGTTTGGTTCATTTTATTTGGTTTCAAAACAAATTCAATTACCAATTCCTCATAAGGTTTTTGATACACTTTTTCAAGTATATATGCTGTTAACTCTGGAGCTGTGTTTGAATAGGAATATATTTCTCCAGGTTTCGTTTCAATTTTGATTAGTTTTAATCCTTCAAAAAAAGCTTCTTTATTTTCGCTTTTTATAGGGAAATTAGGAAACCCACTTGTATGCGTGAGGAGGTGCTTGATTGTTATACATTCTCCATTAAATTCTAAATTAGGATAAGGTTCGCTTAGATAGATTCTAATATCATCATCTAAATTTATTTTTTTATCAAGTACGGCTTTAGCGGCTACATAGCCCGTAAAAGTTTTAGTTACAGAAGCTAATTCATAAAGTGTAGAATCGTTTGGTTTGTTTCCTTTTCCAATAGATAATTCTCCAAAATGTTTTATTGTAGATTCTCCATCTTTAAACACAGCTATTGAAACAGAATGAAATCTTTTGTCCTCTAATAACTGTAGGGCATTTTTTGTAATCGCATTTTCAACATTTTGCTGATTACTTTTACACCCAAGTAAGGCAAAAAACAAAAATATCGTTAAATGTTTTATTGTCATAATTTATAGTTTAATTATATGATTAGATTGCACATAACGTCAGTTTGTAAAAAAACTTTGGTTTTGTTGTAAACAAATATAGGAAAGTAATATTTTCAAAAAAGTCTTTTTTTTACTTTAAGTGATGTAACATATGCAAGGAATTTCTCGCTATTAGATGTGATTTTCAAATTTAGAAAATACTTTAGCTCTCAGGGAGTTTTAGAAAATATGAAGTGGAATTACTCCATCGGAGCATCATATTTATAGTAAATGTACAGGTTCTTGAGTTAGAGCTACAGCGTAGTGATATTTAGTTTTTTTCTGCAGATTAATATATCACTCAATGGACAATGTTATTAAATTAAGAAAAATAGCTGCAATACTGTGTATCCAATAAATCTCACGCAAAGTCGCCAAGCCGCCAAGTTTACGCCTAAAACCTTTGCGCTTTTGCGCAAAAATAATTCACCATAATTAGATCAAAAGAGCTTAACTTAATGACATTGCCCTACGGGGTTTTGCAAAATATTTTTATGAATTTCTATAAATATAGCGTTCCTCTGGAACTTAGAATGATATAAACTTATATCTTGATTAAGAATACATCTTACGGGCACGGAAAGAACTTCCGCGTTATCGGGTGTTGTAAACATTGCCAACGGTTTTAACCGTTGGAGCGAAATACATTATCGCAATCTGTATCACACGCCTTAAAGGAACAAAGGTTCTAAGGCACTAAGAATCTAAGACTTGCTATAACCACAAACTTGTCATCCTGACGCAGGAAGGATCTCCGTTAGTAACTCGATTATTAAAAGAAACAATCTAAGAAGGGAATCGAGTGTTTACTCTAAACCATAAACATTGCCAACGGTTTTAACCGTTGGACCATAATGCATTATCGTAATCTATATCACACGGTTGAAACCGTGAGCTATATGAGTATTAATTAAGAACCATTTTATTGTACTTATTGCGGTATTCGATTGGGTTTAATCCTGTAACTTTTTTGAAAATACTACGAAATGCTTTGGTATCTGTATAACCTACATCGTACATTACTTCGTTAATATTCTTACGACTGGTTTCAAAACTCTTTTTAGCAAATTCAATTTTTACTCTGTTTATATATTCTAAAACAGAATTATTGGTCGCAGCTTTAAATCGTCTTTCAAAACTTCTTCTGCCTAATAGCACTAGTTCTGCCAATTCATCAATTGTAATTTTCTCCTGAATATTATCTTCTATAAATTCCTGTGCTTGTTTAATTGCTGTATCATTATGATTTTTTTGTCCCTGAAACATTGCAAATGCAGCCTGGCTATCTCTATCTATATCAATAGCAAAATACTTAGAAGCTAATATAGCAGTTTGTCTATCCGTATATTTTTCTACCAGATGCAATAACAAATTCCAATAAGAATTTGCTCCTCCACTAGAATAAATACGCAGTTCTTCAGTAATTATACTTCCATCTACAACTTCTACTTCGGGAAACATTTCTCTAAACTCGTTTTGAAAACCCCAATGTGTAGAACATTTTTTATTATTTAATAAACCTGTAGATGCCAATAAGAATGCGCCAACACATAAGGAAGCTACTTCGGCTCCTTTATCATATTGTTCGTTTATCCAAGGCAAAAATTGTTGATTTAGAGCTATTGCATTCTTCATATCCCCAAACAATGCGGGTATTACAATTAGATCAGTCTTTGTAATATCTTTTAAAAGATGAGATGTATTTACAGAATATAATCCGTCATTTAGCTTTACTTCATTTTTTAAGCCAACTAACTGTACTTCAAACAGCGGTTCTTTACCAGATGAAATCATAAATTGGTTTACTGCCGAAAATAAATACTGAGGGTCTGCAATAGCTTGCAAAACAGAACTTTCAGGAACAAGAATACTAACTTTTTTTATCATAGCTTTAATTTCTTACTATTTCAAAGATAAATATAGTTTGTCGCAAATCACCCTTTTGTTGTCATTTTTGTATATTCATATTCTATTATTTCTGTTCGATCTTTGTATTAATCAATTAACAATTAAAAAATTAGACAAATGGCTACGAAAATTTTTATCAATCTGCCTGTAGCAGATTTACAAAAGGCAATGTCCTTTTATTCAGCAATCGGATTTACAAATAACCCACAGTTTACAGATGAAACTGCTGCTTGTATGGTTTTGACCGAAGAAATCTATGTAATGCTTTTAACGCATTCAAAATTTAATGAATTTACCAAAAAAGAAATCGGTAATACTTTTAAAACCGCTTCTGTAATTAACTCTTTATCTGTAGATAGCACTCAGGAAGTGAATACAATGATCGATAAAGCCGTAGGAGCAGGAGGTAAGGAATCTTCTGAAGCTAAAGATTATGGTTTTATGCAACAACGAAGCTTTGAAGATTTAGATGGGCATCTTTGGGAAGTTCTATATATGGATCTAACTAAATTCCCACAACAATAACACAATAAAAATGGTACAGCTTAATTCTTATTTAACATTTAATGGCAATTGCCGGGAAGCTATGACATTTTACAAAGCTTGTCTTGGTGGTGAACTCAAACTACAAACCATAGCCGACTCACCAATGGCAAAAGATTTGCCTCAGAAAATGAAAAAATGTATTTTGCATGCCACACTTAAGAGTGACTCTATTGTAATTATGGGATCAGATATGGCTCCAGAAAATTTAGTTAAAGGTAATAATGTTGCTATGATGCTTACTTTTAACACTGAAGAAGAAATAAGAAATGCCTATGCTTATCTGGCTAAAGATGGCGTTGCAACTCATTCTTTAGAAGTAACTTTTTTTGGAGCCTTATTTGGTCATCTTACGGATAAATTTGGTTATCAATGGATGCTCTATTATTCATCTGCTAAAGATTAACTATTACTATAAATTGTATCACAAACTAAACCAACACGATTATGTCATTTCAAGCGTATATAGATAACATTAAAGCCAAGACTGGCAAAACACCAGCAGAATTTAAAGAACTGGCTGAAAAGAAAGGATTCCTGAAAGACGGAAACATTATTGAAACTGTAAAAGCCACCCAAATTACCAATTGGCTTAAAGAAGAATTTGAATTAGGTCATGGACATGCTATGGCAATCTACGCTTCATTCAAAGGGAAAACAGAATAAAATATTGCGTAAAAGCAAAATAAAAAGAAGCCGTATCGATGTAATATTTGATACGGCTTC
>NZ_NCWQ01000127.1:0-14954 GCF_002156885.1 Flavobacterium sp. AJR
AAATAAATAAATAAAATCATGAATAAATACATTTACGCACTGGCATCCATTCTCTTGCTTTTGCAATCCTGTGCTTCCAAAAAAGACATTTTATATTTTCAAGACAGTGCTGAATACAAATCAAGTCGTATTGAGTATGCAGGTTCGTTAATACAACCAAACGATATTTTAAGTATTACTGTGGGAGCAAAAGTTCCAGAAACAGTTATTCCTTATAATATTCAACAATTAGGTTCTAACAGTATGTCTAATATTGAGACAATAAAATTGCAAGGATACTTAGTATCTCCACAAGGCACAATTGTTTTTCCTGTATTAGGTGAAATTCCTGTAGTCAATAAAAGTACTTCTGAGCTGGAACAAGAGCTAAAGAATGTATTAGAGGTAGGTGGCCATTTGATAAATCCTACGGTAAGCATTCGTCTTTTAAATGCTAAAGTTACAGTACTGGGAGAAGTAAATAAACCAGGAACATATTCTTTTACAGAGCAATACCTTACTTTACCTCAAGCTCTAGGATATGCAGGAGATTTAACTATTAATGGTAAAAGAAAAGATATTATACTTATTAGAGAAGCATTAGGTATACGTACTATTAAACACCTAGATCTTACTACGACCGATTGGATGAATAATCCAGATTATACTATTAGACAGAACGATGTACTAGTAGTAAATCCTAATAATTCTAAAGTAAAATCATCAGGCTACATAGGAAATGCAGCTACCATATTAACGATTGCTTCATTGGTATTAAGCACTGTTATTTTGTTAACACGATAATTTAGACATGAATAAAAATACAAATAAAAATAGTTTTTTGGGCTTAGACGAAAATGAAAGCTCAATAAATATTACTGAGGCGTTTAAAAAATATTTGCGCTATTGGCCTTGGTTTTTGGGCTCAATATTACTTTCATTAATAATCGCATTTACATACTTGCGCTATGCAGATGTAATATATACAACAGAAGCGAAAGTTAAGCTTATAGATGATAAAAAAAATACTAATTTTTCTCTGGACATGTCCAAAGTATTTAGTAAATCTGCTATTAACTTAGAAAACGAAATTGCTTTGTTTAACTCATATCGTCTTTCTGAACAAGTAGTGCAGAATTTAAAATTGAATGTAATTTATATTTCAAAAGGAAAAATAAATTCTAAAATAAATTTTAATCCACCATTTGTTATCAATTATGCGCTACCACAAGATAGTTTATCAGATATAATACGGTATGACATAAGTATTACTAAAACAGGATATACAATTTTAGACACAGATTCAGGAAAGACATTGAAAACTAAAGGATATTGGCTTAATAAACCGCTTCCTAATTTCCCGATTACAATCCAGCCATCTGCGAATGAAAGTATAAACTCATTTGTTGATAATACGTATCAAATAATTTTAAAACCTATTAGAGTAGCAACATTAGAGTTAACTAAAGCAGTACAGGTATCCGCAATGGGAAAAGATAGTGATATCATTTCGTTAGTTTTAAAAAATTCTGATGGACAACACGCTCAAGTTATCTTGAATAATTTAATTAAAGTATTTGAAGAGGACGGAATTAAGGATAATCAACAAGTTTCCCGAAGAACAATTGATTTTGTTGATAATAGGTTTGTGTATTTAAAGCAAGAATTAGATGCGATAGAAATATCTAAAAAGGACTATAAAACAAGTAACAATTTAAGTTTTATTCAAGAAGATGCTGGAGTGAGTATAAAAATAAAGTCTGACAAGGAACAAGCACTCTTTGATGTAGAATCTCAATTATTATTGGTCAAACTTCTTCAGGATAATTTATTTAAACAGTCTGGTTTTGATCTTTTGCCTGCTGATATTGGAGTTCAAAATGCTACTATAAATCAGTTAATTGCAGGATATAATACATTAATATTAGAATATCAAAAACTACAAACGAGTGCTGGTAACAATAACCCATCAGTTCAAGTTGTGTTAAGTTCTCTCAAGAATCAAAAAGATAATATTATAAATTCTATAAAAGGCTACAAGCAACAATTAGAAACTACTCGTAATCAAGGTGTATTAGCTCAGCGAACTGCAGATGGTGCTTTTTCGACGTTACCCGAGAAAGAAAAAGTATTACGTAGTATAGAACGTCAGCAAAATCTAAAAGAAAACTTATATCTATTATTGCTTCAAAAAAGAGAAGAAGCTTCTATTAATCTAGCTGTTACGGTACCTAATACAAAAATTATTGATTATGCCATAACAAATAATATTCCTATCTATCCAAAAACTAGTTTTGTCTTTTTAATGGCCTTAATGTTAGGTTTATTTATTCCATTTGGCGCTTTGTATCTGCTTTTTAAATTTGACAATAAGATATATAGCACTAATGATATCGAAAAAATAAACAATCATATTCCTATTCTTGGAGAATTACCTTCATTACAAGAAAATAAAAATGAAAATAATGTAGCTAATTTAGAAGTATTAGAAGCGTTTAGAACGTTAGTTCATAACACCGAATTTATTACTCCATTTGATGATACTAAAAAAGGAAAAATCTTTTTTGTTACTTCATCTATTAAAGGCGAGGGGAAAACTTTTGTATCATTTAATTTAGCTAATACTCTTGCTCAATTAGGCAAAAAAATACTTATTGTAGGTACAGATTTAAGAAACCCACAATTGCATAAACATTTAGATCAATCTAAACTTGACAATAAAGGATTATCTAATTATTTACATAACAGTTCATTGGAATGGCAGGATTTACTCTATAAGAATAAAACAAACGATTTTTCTTTTGATGTATTGTTATCTGGAGATATACCACCTAATCCGATACTTTTATTATCGAGTAAAAGATTTACAACTTTTGTAAATGAAATAAAAGAACTGTATGATATTATAGTTTTTGATACGCCACCTACATTATTGGTTTCAGATTCATTAATTATTTCTAAATATGCAGATACAACCTTGTATGTTGTACGCTCAGGAATGACCGAGAAAAAATTAATCTCTTATTCTAGTAAACTTAATGAAGACAAAAAACTCAATAATATGGGGTATGTAATTAATGATATTGCCAGTGGGTATAATTATGGTCATAATTATGGTTATGGCAGATATGTTGAAAAGAAAACGTTATTTAAGCGTTTATTTAAGAAGTAGTTGAATCTATATTAAATATGCTTTAACCGAAAAGGTCCTCATTTATATGAGGACCTTTTTTATTTTAAGCTATAATATGTTGGAACATGATAAAGTGAAATTAATCCCTGTAAAAGATATTATTCTTCTGCATCAAATCACCAATTTTGTTCTTATTGAAGTAAATTGATTCAGTTGAAAATTGGTTCATTTGCTCTTCATTATGGATATCTGTACCTGTAAAATCATATAAATCTTTCTCGATTAAACGTTCAGCAGTTTTCTGAACTTCCCTGCCGTAGTAGCCAGTTAATGACAATAAATTAAGCTGAAAATAAACACCAAATGCTTTTAATTTTTCAAATTTATCAATATGCTTATGAAAATAAAAGTAACGTTCAGGATGTGCTATTATAATTTTATAATCTTTACATTTTAATTCAAATAGCATTTCATACAAGTCTAGTGGGCAGCTTACAAGTGATAGTTCTACTAAAATGTATGAGTCCTGTAAGCATAAAAGATTTTCTTTACTCAATCGTTCGATCAAAGTATTATCTAACATATATTCACTAGCATATCCTCTTAAAAAAGATTTTTCTTCTTCAGATTCTATAGCAACATTATATGCAGTTTTTATACTTGTGGGAGTATTATTCCAATATTTAACAAAAGTGTGCGGTGTAGCTATCGCACCTGCAATATTGATTTTTTTCATGCCTGAAATAAGCATTTTAGTTTCTTCGATTGTTTTAGCCCCATCGTCAATTCCAGGTAAGAGATGGTTATGAATATCAATATAATGATTAGGTATTAAATCTTTTAAATAATAGCGGGATTTAAATAATGAAAACATATGGAATAGGTGTGTTTTTTGAATAGAACTTTAAAATATTCACTATTTGAGCAATTGTCTTTTGAGATAAAAAAAGGTTTTAATTATTTGTAAGACTCTCATTTAGAATATAAAGCAGTGCCGCAAAGGTAAGTTTATTTAGTTATTTTATTAAATAAGTCAAAAACATAATTCTCCTGATTTAGGACAAAATAACACTTTTTAGACTTTTTAAGATTGTAAAAATCTATCATGGTTTCATGAATCCGGTAGGACTTACTTTTTTATACTTTTTATATATTTTATTAAAATGACTTGCATCTGTAAATCCTAATTTGGCAGCTATTTCATTTACATTATGGCGACCATTTTTAAGTAATTGATCAGCAGCTTTTAATTTTGTCTGAATAATATGTTGCTGAATAGAAACTCCACTGTGTTTTTTTACATAAATACTAATATAGTTAGGGGACATGGCAAATAACTCTGCTATATTTTCAATACGCATTTTTTCAGCATCTAACGCATGTAGACGGGTATAACCTAATATTTGATTTAACTTATCAAGTTCTGTATTACTAGGGCATTGATCTCCGTGTTTAGAAGTAGAATGGCTTCTTGCAACCATCATCATTACTGCGCCAAAAAGCTCTAATACAACTTCACGACTGTAGGCACATTTTTTTGAAAATTCAATTAATAGTATTTTCAATAAGTTGCAAATATGTTCTTTATCTTCTTCATCTGTTATCAAAGTTCCATCTACAGCAGATGGATTTTGTAAAAGAACTTTAATTATTTCCATCCATTTGGCAGTTTTACCTCCTTCAAGTTTTTCTATAAAAAGTTGCTCTGTAAATTTTACGAAAATGAAGCTTGTATTTTCCTCTATCTCAAAAGAATGGGAATCTTCTGGTCTTAATAAAAAAGCATCTCCCTTTTTATAATTGAACATGGTTTCGTTTAGAATGTGATTACCACTTCCTTTCTCTATAAAAATGAATTCATAAAAATTGTGTTTGTGCATTGGAAATTCCCATTCGTCGAGCTGTAATCTAAATACATTTAAGGAATGATAGCTACTAAAACGTTTCATATACTGATGATTAATTTATACAAAAATACAATGAAAATCTACAATATATCTTAGTTGTTAAAAAATATCTTTGCTTTTATAATCCTTTCTGTGTAAACAGAATAATAAATTAAACAATGAGAAAAAAATTAACAACAATAGCTTCTTTAATTACTACTGCTAGTTTCTTAGCAGTAAATGGGCAAGTTCAGGAAGAGAAGCCAATTTTCCATTATTCTGTAATGGACGCAATGCGAAACGGTGTTTACATAGGTGATCTTAGTATAAAATCACTTGCTGCTAAAGGAAGTTTTGGATTAGGTACTTATAATCATCTCGATGGTGAAATGATTGCTCTGGATGGTGTTTTTTATCGTATAGCTTCGGATGGACGTGTTACAAAAGCAGAAGTTGAACGAGAAGTTCCATTTGCATCGGTTGCTTTTTTTAGAGCAGACAAAGAATTTGAGGTGAGTGGTATTAAAAATATTGAAATGCTCCAAAAAGAAATCATAAGCAAACTCCCATCTGCAAATAAGCCGTATGCATTACGAATAGAATGTGTTTTTGAATCTATTGTAGTGGGTGGCGCAAATAAACTCGAAGATTGGGATACTACAGGTTTAGCTGAGTTAATGAAAACAAGGCCTTTATACAAAAAAGGAAATATTTCGGGAACTCTGGTTGGCTTTTATAATCCACCATCTTTTGCAGCTATAGATTTATCACCGTTTCATTTTCACTTTATATCGGATGATAAAACATATGGGGGACATTTAGTTTCTGGAGAATTATCTTCTGTAAAAATAAAAATTAGTATAGACGAAAAATCAGGTTATGAGATTCTTTTGCCAAAGCAAAATAAAACTTTTGATAAACCCTGGCCGCAGCAAAGTAACGCCAAAAGCTCTTATTAATAATTGAGGGGAAAATCTATTTCAAATAATTAAATACAATAAAAATGATAAAATTAAAATTAACAATATTGGCAATCGCTGTAATGACTTTGATTACGAATAGTATGACAGCACAAAATACAAAAGAGATACAACATATTAAGTTTGATGATTTGGGTTGGGAACAGTTGGGAGATAAATTACAACGAAAATATGTATATGGAGAGCAAGGAATGTTAGCTTTATTTAAGATGGATAAAGGAGCAAAAGTACCTTTGCACCAGCATCCTAATGAACAAACATCTTACATTACAAAAGGGAGCGTAAAAGTAACTATGCAAGGCAAAGATTATATCGTTAAGGCTGGAGAAGTACTTATAATTCCAGGGAATATACCACATCAATTTGAATGTCTTGAAGATGGAACACTCGATGTTGACTTTTTTGCTCCTCCTCGTAAAGACTGGATAGAAGGTACTGCAAGTTATTTTGGGAACGCTAATAAAACTAATAACAATCTAGAAGTTGTAGCAGCAATGGATATACGTCCGGGGGATGTAGCTGTATCGGCAGAAGGTCGTGTTTTTGCAACTATACACCCGCTAGGAAGTCAAAAAATACAATTGGTAGAAATTGTAAATGGTAAAGCAATTCCTTATCCATCTGAAAATTTTCAGAAGAATGGTAAAAAAGCTACTGATGCTACATTTGATGCAATGCTAGGACTTATTTTTGATAAAAACAATCAATTATGGGTTATCGATATGGGGCTTGAACTTGGTAAAACAAGGCTTTGGGCTTTTGATATTAGCAAAAATAAAGTAACTCAAAAAATCGAATTACCTTCATCTGTAGCTCCCAAAGGAACTTTTACTCAAGATGTAGCAATAGATGAAAAGAATGGTTTTGCTTATTTAGCTGATATTGCCAATCCGGGAATTATTGTACTGAATTTAAAAACTAAAAATGTTCGTAGATTTAGCGGACATACTTCATTGCAAGCAGAAGATAAAGATATGATTATTAAAGGTAAGGTTACCCATTTTGGCGGTAAACCGGCTCGTGTGGCTATTGATCCTATTACGCTTTCGAATGATCGAGAAACTATATTTTTTGGAGCTATGAATGGTTCTTCTTGGTATAAAGTGTCTGCAAAACTGTTAAGAGATGGTAAAAGTGATGCTGTAATTGGTAATTCGATAGAAAGAGTTGGAAGCAAACCTTTTAGTGACGGAGCAATTACGGATGCAGATGGCAATCATTATTTTACTAACTTGCAAGAACATGCTATTACCAAACTAGATGCTAAAGGTAAATTAACCAATATTATACAAGATAGTGAAAGAATATTATGGCCTGATAATGTTTACCAAGGTCCAGATGGATGGATGTATATTTCAGTAAACCAACTTGATAGTTCGCCTGCATTTACAGGAGCTGGTGATGAGGGCAAACCACCTTATTATATTTATCGTTTTAAAAAATAGACTAATTAAATACTATGTTTACATTCTTCAAGATTTCTGTTTATACGGCTGTAGTAGCTTTTTTTATACTAAGTTTAATTACGCTTAGTGATGTTTTTATTCATAGTAATCAATTTCGTTTTTATGTATTGACTGTTATAGCAGCAGTGATATTTTTTGCGATAGGTTTTACGGGAATTATCATCTATAAAAATTTCAAAAATATCTATGAATACATTTCAAAAGATAATGAACAAAATTTAGCAAAAGGATCTATTCGAAATTTGTTAATGATTTTTGGATTAATGGCAATTGCAATTACGCTATTTACATGCTCACTTTGCATGGGATTATTAGAGAGAATGAGTAGCGGAACTGCTTTATTTGGGTAACAAAAATCCCAATTAATATAAACATACTTATACTAGTTTAGGTAAAAGAAAGCACACAATAATTTTTTATAATTTTATTGTGTGCTTTTCTTTTTATATAGATTATTAAATAAACGTATGTTGTTTAATAATAAGTACTTATTATTTTGTTTACTTGTTGTTAATTTTCAAATTTAATATGAAATTGTATTCTATAAAGATTATAAAAACAAATCTAACTGGTTGATCGAAATTTACAAACATTCAATGATATTTTACAACAAAACAGCTGTAGAATCATATTAACTTTGTTAAAAATTTTAAACTTATAAAAAATGAATTCAACTTTTTTCAAAACAATAATAACTTCAATTTTCATCATGTTATTTTTATCATTTAATGCACAGACAAAAAAAGAAAACAGTACTAAAAATTGGCCAAATGGAGCTCAATTAGTAATTTCAGTATCCATGCAATTCGAAACAGGAGGCCAACCAGAAGGTGCAGAAAGTCCGTTTTCTGGAAGTCCATTACCCAAAGGACAACCAGATTTACCTGCCGAAAGTTGGTTTCGCTATGGAGCAAATGAAGGGATTTACAGAATGCTGGATTTATGGAAGAAATATGATATTAAAGTTACTTCGCATGTAGTAGGTGAAGCTGCTGTAAAATATCCCGAAATTGCAAAAGCTATTGCAAATGGTGGTCATGAAATCGCTGCTCATGGAATGTCATGGAGTAATCAATGGAATATGAGTTATGCTGATGAATTAGCATTTGTAAAAAAAGGAATTGATACTGTAGAATCTATTACTGGTAAAAGGGGAGTTGGATATAATGCAAACTGGTTACGCAGAAGTCCAAACACTCTAAAAGTATTGCAAGAACTTGGTTTTTTATATCATATCGATGATTTAAGTCGTGATGAACCTTTTATCACTAAAGTAAATGGTAAAAACTTTGTCGTAATGCCATATACACTTCGTAATAATGATATTGTAAATGTAGAAGGCAAACATTGGAGTCCAGATCAATTTTTGGCTCAATTAAAAATGGAATTTGACCAACTTTATGAAGAAGGAGCTACCAAAAGAAGAATGATGTCTATTAGTTTTCATGACAGAATAGGCGGAACTCCAGCGATGGTTAAAGCAATGGATAGCTTTATTCAATATACAAAAACTAAAAAAGGAGTCGTATTTATGAGAAAGGATGATATCGCTAAGATGGTTCAAAATGATCCTAAAACGCCTATCGATAATGCCGAAGAAAAGTTTAATAACTAATTATAATTTCCATGCACATTGATCATACTACCATTCGAACAAGGGATATAGACAACACAAAAAAGTTCTTTATTTCTGTATTTGATTTAAAAGAAGGGAAACGGCCCGATGTGATCGAAAAATCTATTCCTGGTTATTGGTTATACGAAGGTAATGACCCAATAGTTCATATCATTCAATCTAATTTAAGATTTGAGCAAAGTAGTAATTATGCTGCCGAAGCAATAGATCATACTGCGTTTTTTATAAATGGATATGAAAAATTTAAGTCAAAATTAGATTCACTAGCTGTAGATTATAGCACAATGGAATTAAAGGATATTAATGAAAAAAGAATCTTTTTGCATACTCCGACAGGAGTCTTGCTTGAAGCTGTTTTTAGAAATGAATAATAAATAAAACAATTAAAATTATGAAAGCAATAGGATTTAAAACATCACTACCAATAACTGAACAAAATAGTTTTTTAGAATTTGAAACTGCTAAACCTATACCAGGTGCAAATGATTTATTGGTAAAAATCAATGCGGTATCTGTAAATCCAGTAGATTTTAAAATTCGCCAGAATAGTGCTGTAAATACAGTTTTAGAAACTCCAAAAATTATCGGCTGGGATGCTGTAGGTATAGTAGAAGCTGTTGGTGAAAATGTAAACTTATTTAAAGTTGGCGACGAAGTATATTATGCAGGAGATATTACGAAACAAGGTAGCAATGCAGAATATCAAATTATAGATGAGCGCATTGTAGGCAGAAAACCAAAATCTCTTACGAATGCTGAAGCTACCGTTATCCCTTTAACAGGTTTAACAGCTTGGGAAATACTTTTTGACCGCATTCGTATTAACCCTGAAAAGGATAAAGGTAAAACGGTTTTAATAATTGGAGGGGCAGGAGGAGTTGGTTCTATTGCCATACAATTGGCTAAAAAAATAGCAGGTTTAACTGTTATCGCCACAGCATCTCGTCCGGAAACTATTGCTTGGTGCAAAGAGCAAGGAGCCGATTATGTGGTTAATCATAAAAACTTGATTTCTGCTGTTAGGGAATTAGGATTCGATAATGTTGATTTCATTCTCGATTTTGTTGATACAAATTCTTATTGGGATATTATGGTGGAGCTTATTAAACCTCAAGGACATATTGCCTCTATTACCGGAAGTAGTGACCCTATTGCCTTGAATAAATTAAAGAACAAAAGCGCTTCGTTTTCATGGGAATTAATGTACACCCGTTCTATGTTTCAAACAAATGATATGCAAGAACAACATAATATTCTCAATAAAATAGCTGATTTATTAGATAATGGAATACTCAAAACTACTTTGAATGAAACATTAACTGGTCTTACGGCTGATAATTTAAAAAAGGCGCATCAACTATTGGAATCTGGAAAAACAATAGGAAAGATTGCTATTGAATTTTAAATTAAAAGATAAACATGCAAGCTACAATAATAAATCCTGCAGGAACCTGGGAACTGTGGACTAATGAATTACGCGATGAACTTAATAATGCTGAAAACAATAGGACAGTAGGTGAAAAATTAGTTTTTGAAAATAAAGAATTTAAAGTTTGGACTATTCATTTACCTGCAGGAAAAGAACTTCCGTTTCATAAACATTGTTTGCGCTATTTCTGGACAGCACTCTCATCTGGCAAATCTATTTCTTACTATAATGATGGTTCTGTAAAGGAAATAATTTATGAAAAAGGAGATACAGTTTATTTTGATAAGCTTAATGAAGAGAATTTTTTCATTCATAATTTAAAAAACACTGGAGAAACAACATTGATTTTTTCAACAGTAGAATTCAAAAAATAAATTACAATTCTAAATTGACATAAAAATGAATTATCAAGAATTATTTCAGAAATATAACTTAAAAGGAATCGAATTACAAAATCGCTTTTTAATGGCTCCTATGACACGTTCTAGAGCTACACAACCCGGAGATGTGCCTAATGCATTAATGGCAGAATATTATGCTCAAAGGAGTATGGCAGGTATTATAATTACCGAAGCAACGCAAATTTCAATGCAGGGTATGGGATATGCAAAAACTCCAGGGATATATAGCCAGGAACAAATAGAAGGATGGAAACTAACAACAGATGCTGTACACAAAAAAGGAGGTAAAATATTTCTTCAATTATGGCATGTAGGCAGGGTAAGCAGTTCTAAAGTAAATGGATTGCAACCTATTGCTCCTTCGGCTTTACTGGCACAAAATACCAATGTTTATATTTTTGATGGCGCTCCAAATGGGGATGCTACTTTTATTCCTGTAGAAAAACCTAGAGAAATGACTAAAATTGATATCGATAACGTAATCCAAGAATTTGTTCTGGGTGCTAAAAATGCTATCGAAGCAGGTTTTGATGGTGTAGAGATTCATGGAGCAAACGGCTATTTAATCGATCAGTTTTTAAGAAGTAATAGTAATAAAAGAACCGATAAATATGGAGGTTCAAAAGAAAATAGAATTCGATTATTAATTGAAATTTCTAAAGCAGTAGTATCAGCTATTGGAAAAGAAAAAACAGGTGTAAGACTTTCTCCTTTTATAAGCTTTAAAGATATGAACGATCCAGAGATTCTGGAAACTATTATGTTAGCTTCGGAGGAGTTGAATAAATTAGATATTGCGTACATTCATCTTTGTGAAGCCGATTGGGATGATGCTCCACAAATTTCAAATGATTTCAGGAAAGAACTTAGAGCTAAATTTAAAAATACAATTATAGCCACTGGTAATAAAACCCCTCAAGAAGGTGAAAAATTAATAGAAAACAATTTGGTTGATTTAATTGGCTTTGGAAGAAAATTTCTGACGAATCCCGATTATCCTAAAAGAGTCAAATTAGATACCTCATTAAATGAAATATCAGATAACCATACTTTATTTGGTGGCGGTACAGGAAGAGGTTACACAGATTATCCTTTTATGGGGTAAAACCTTAATTTAAGAAAAATTTAACTTGCGCAATCGATTGATAAAACTAGTGCTTACCTACGATTAATATGGGTTTATATTGGATTTAAATAAAAAAATAATTATTTTTATAGTATCAATTTATCTACAAATAACATTTTTTTTAACAATTGTATACGCGACTATTGTTTTGATTAAAGATTTTGCTTTATGCATTTAGATTGGTTTTAATTCTTAAAAATTTAATCTTTGAAAAAATGAAAATTCTTATTTTAAAAAAAATCACTTTTTTTATAATCCTTTTTTGCAGTGTAATTACCATGTCTGCTCAGGATAAAGTTGATACTGTTATTATGGTAAATGGAGAAAAAAGAGAAGGCAAAGTTGTATCGGTTAAAGATAATGCCATTAAGTTTATATTTAAGGGAGAATCCCTAGAATATGAATTTAAAAAGCCAGATATAAATGTAATCGTATTTGCCAGCGGAAGAACGGAAGTAGTTAATAAAACGGCTGGTTCCGAAACAATTTCACCAGTTTCTACATCTACAGATCGCAGAGGGAGAATAGCTATATTGCCTTTTGAGTTCATATCTAATGATCCTTCGCTTAATGTTAATTCGATGGCTGAGCAGTTGCAAGCAGAAGGATATTTGTCTGTTAAAGACAATACTTATGGTTTAGACTTGCAAGATCCTATTACAACAAATAGTATATTGGCTAAGAATAAAATTACACATGCTAATTTAAAATCGATAACTCCACAGGAAATGGCCGTATTACTAGGGGTTGAAAATGTTTTATACGGAATTGCCACTGTAACTAATAAAGGAACTTCGTCTTACGGAAGTGGTGTTTCTAGTTATAATGATAAAGAAACCCAAAATAAAGAAGGTCGAAAAGAAACTACTAAATCATCGGGTTCAGCATATAACTCTAATAATGCTACAACAATGATTAATTATGAAACTAAAATTAATCTGAATATTTATAACGATAAAGGATCGAACTTATACTCGGAATCTAGAAATTCTTTTGGAACCGGATTCGATGCTTACCACGCTACAATCAATTATCTTATAAAGCGTTGTCCGTTTGGATCTAAAGCAAAACATTAATAATTGATAACTAATAGTTGATAATAAAAAAGAGCGCTTATGCGCTCTTTTTTATTGAATTGCACTCAATAAAAAATGTTTTACAGGAATTGAAGTACTCTTAGTATAATAGAAATTAAAGCTTCATGATAGGATACTTTTTAACAGTACAATTTGTAAACTACAATTGATTATGTAAGAATATCACCTATATTAGCTATTTTGAATATGAATCCTAACAAATAAGTTTTGAAGCAAAAATATATACTTGAATTTTGGCGAAATGTAGAAATTTTTAATCTTCCGGATTTTAATAAAGATGCTGCTATCATTAAAACTGAGCAAATTTTCCCTTGGGCTTTAAATAAAAATGCAGTAAAAAATAATTATGTCTTACAACACACTTTAATTTTTGGAAAATTAGAAAAAAAGAAGATTGTAGACCAGATTGATCAATTCCTAGAAGGAGAAATTAAAAAAGGAGATTGGGAAGAAACTATTTCTGGTTATACCTGTCTTTCATCGTTAATTCTCGATCAAGGAGGAAGACCTGATGAAAAAAGTTATGTAACAGCTTCATTTTCATTTGGAATAAATGCTTTAATCAAAAAACAAAATTTATCGTCTGTACACACTAATCTCGAAAAATCGAAAGAAGATTTTGAGTCCAGATATAATATTCCTGAAATTCAGAAATCGAGCGAAAATGATGAAAGAGAACAACCTTCAAGAAAAGGAGATATTATTACATGGGCATATTTAAATCAAGAACTAACTTATTTAAAAGAACAATTTGGTATATGGAATAAAGACGATATAACAATTTATCTCCATACTCAGGAAGTTCCTAAGGATAGTAAACCTGATACGGGGTTTCTAAACAGTTTTTACTTAAGTGATTTAAATTATCTATGTCAATTAAATGAAAATGATTATAGCGAAACCTTAAAAAAATTTCTAAATCTATCAGTAGATAAATCTATTAGAAAAGATATTATTCTAAATAAAGAGCACTTATTCAACTCTATAAATCCTAAACTTATGTTGGCCGGCAGATGGCCATCAAGCATAAAATTTAATTTATATACTGCACAACTCGGTGCTGTGAATGATTTATTTAAAGAAGGAGAAAGTGGATCATTTATAAAAGGAATAAACGGACCTCCTGGAACTGGAAAAACTACACTTTTATTAGATATTATTTCCGAGGTTATTGTAAGAAGAGCTAAGGTTATTGCTAAATTAGGTTGTGAAAATATATTTGAAAGTGGATTTAATAAAATAGAAAAAGAAAATGGCTTTACTTTTTATTCGTATAATCTAAAATCGGATTTAAAGAATGATTCTGGAATTGTAATAGCCAGTAATAATAATTCGGCGGTTGAAAATATAACAAAGGAACTTCCAGCAAAAGCGAAAATTGATTCTCTAATATTTCCAGAAGCTGACTATTTTTCAGAATGTTCTGGTAAACTAATTTCTGGAGATAGTTGGGGAATTCTTGCTGCGGCATTAGGAAATAATCAAAATCGCAATATTTTTAAAAATGCTATTTGGAAATCAGATGAAGCTAAAAAAGTAGTAGGTTTAGATGATTTATTACATAGTGTTTATAAGAAAGAAGAAAACGATTCTACATTCTATAATCAGAATCTATTCGAAAAAACAAGAATAAAATTAAAAGAACTTCACAAGCAGTTTGATTCATTTATAAAAAAAACAGAGAAATTTCATCATTCGTTACTTAATTATATTGAGGCCAAAAGAGATAAATTAGTTTTGAAAAAAAAGATAAAAAAAACTGATAAAGAAATAGATAAGTATAACAGTGAAAAAGAAAAATTAGAAAGCAATATTAAAAAT
>NZ_NCWQ01000128.1:0-9492 GCF_002156885.1 Flavobacterium sp. AJR
AAAAGGATCTCTTTCTTTATTCCATAAACCCATAAATCGCGTAACTGAATATGCAGCACTTTTTGCAGATAGTAAACCACTGTCTCCCTTACATATATTTACTGGTTCTACTTCAATTTTTGGTCTATCATTCACAATTATCTTTCCTTCTGCATAAATATTCCCGCAACCTCCAATTAATGGTATTTTATAATTAAAAACACCGGAAACAATTGGAGTACCTACAATTGTAATTTTATTTACCTCCCAGACAGCAGACACTCCTTTAGGCAGTCCATTTGCTCCCGAGACACCACTATCTTTTATTCCCACAGCATCTATTGTCGTATGAGTAATATCTGGCATCACGTTATTTACATATAATGTTGGTTTTATGCTGGGAACTCCTGCAATAGCATCTTCTTTAATCACAAAATTAACTGGAAATCTTGGAGCATCTCCACTAGATGATGCATAAGCAGCATAATAAGTAGTTGTACCAGCTGTATTTGTATCTGCCAAGCCTGACCCTTCTACACCAACTGGGTTAAAAGTTGGCCCCCAGCCTAGTGGTTCTCCACCCGTGCTTGATTTATACCAATAAATTAAATTATCTAAAATAAATTCCCCTCCTACAGGAGGCTCAACTCTCCAAGTATAATCATACATATTAGCGTCTCCGTCGTATGGAATAAAAACAGATATCAAAGTGTACTCAACTCCTGCTTCAAAATTTGCTTTAAATTCAGGTTCAACATCTTCTTTTCCAGGATAGGATCCTACTCCTACTATCCATTGGCCACCTCTATCACAATAGCCTGGTGTAAAATCACCTGAATAAATATATGCATGTCCAGCATATTCAGATCTGTCCTCCATTTTAAAATTGTATTCTCCCGAAACACTTACAGTAAATTTTGTTGCAGTATAACGACTTTCACCTTTAGTTTCAAATTTACAGGTATACATATCATCCTTTGTTGCAGTTGGCATAAGGGCAAAAGGATCTCTTTCTTTATTCCATAAACCCATAAATCGCGTAACTGAATATGCAGCACTTTTTGCAGATAGTAAACCACTGTCTCCCTTACATATATTTACTGGTTCTACTTCAATTTTTGGTCTATCATTCACAATTATCTTTCCTTCTGCATAAATATTCCCGCAACCTCCAATTAATGGTATTTTATAATTAAAAACACCGGAAACAATTGGAGTACCTACAATTGTAATTTTATTTGCCTCCCAGACAGCAGATACTCCTTTAGGCAGACCATTTGCTCCCGAGACACCACTATCTTTTATTCCCACAGCATCTATTGTCGTATGAGTAATATCTGGCATCACGTTATTTACATATAATGTTGGTTTTATGCTGGGAACTCCTGCAATAGCATCTTCTTTAATCACAAAATTAACTGGAAATCTTGGAGTATCTCCAGTAGATGATGCATAAGCAGCATAATAAGTAGTAATACCAGGTGTATTTGTATCTGCCAAACCAGAGCCTTTTACACCAACTGGGTTAAAAGTTGGTCCCCAGCCAAGTGGTTCTCCTCCGGTGCTTGATTTATACCAATAAATTAAATCATCTAAAATAAATTCTCCTCCTTTAGGTGGCTCAACTGTCCAAGCATAATCCCACATATTCGTGTCTCCCGTATATGGACTAAAAACAGATATCAGGGTGTACTCAACTCCAGCGTCCAAATTTGCTTTTAATTCTGGCTCAGTATCTTCTGGTCCTAATCCTACTATCCATTTTCCACCTCTATCACAGTAGCCTGGTGTAAAATTACCTGAATAAATGTATGCTGATCCCACGTATTCAGATCTGTTCTTCATTTTAAAATTATACTCTCCCGAAAGACTTACTGTAAACTTTGTTGCTGTATACCTACTTTTTGCAAAAGGTTCAAATTTACAAGTGTACATATCTTGCCTTGTTGTAGTTGGTGTAAAGGCAAAAGGATCTTTTTCAATATTCCATAAACCCATAAATCCCGTAACTGAATGTGCAACACTTTTTGCGGATAGTAAACCACTACCTCCCTTACATATACTTACTGGTGTTACATCAATTTTTGGACTATCGTCATTAATTACAAAATTAACCGGAACTCTAGGAGCATCTCCAGCAACAGATGCATAAGATGCATAATAAGTAGTAGTACCAGGTGTATTTGTATTTGCCAAACCTGACCCTTCTACACCAACTGGGTTAAAAGATGGGCCCCAGCCAAGTGGTTCTCCTCCCGAGCTTGATTTATACCAATAAATTAAAGTGTCTAAAAGAAATTCCCCTCCTCTAGGAGGCTCCACTCTCCAAGTGTAATCCCATATACTATAGTCTCCTATAAATGGAGTAACAACAGATATCAAAGTGTACTCAACTCCGGCAACCAAATTTGGTTTAAATTCTGGTTCTCTTCTGCCAAAACTTCCTAATCCTATTATCCATTGCCCACCTCTATCACAGTAGCCTGGTGTAAAATCACCTGTATAAATATATGCTGCTCCTGAATATTCTGGTCTTTGCTCCATTATAAAATTGTAAGCTCCCGAAACACTTACTCTAAATTTTGTTGCGGTATAACGAGTTCGTCCTCCATTAGCAGCAAATTCACATGTACCCATGTCATCCTTTGTTGCTTCAACATTTATGGCTAAAGGATCTCTATAAATATCCCATAAACCTGTAAATTTCGTAACTGAATGTGGCCCAGTTGTTGCCAATAGTGAACCACTACCTCCCTTAGGTATACTTACTGGTGTCACATTAATTTTTGGGCTATCGCCATTCACAACTCTATTAAGACTGTTATATTTATTTGGGTCTATTATCCCCTTAGTCGAAAATACTTCCGTCAGACTATCATGACCAATTTCAACTTCCTTTACATTTTTACTAGAAACCTTAGCTTCCGCATGAACTGTACAAATTATAAAAAACAAAAACACAAAAAATATGCTTTGACAACAATTACGAGTTTTGTAGGTATTTTTTTTCATAGAAAAATCTAATTTTAAAAGTTAATAAAAGCATCAGCAAAAGAAACAATATGGTTATCTGTCCGACTCAAACTTGCTGTAGTTTGCAGTTGCGCATCAGGAGAGGTCTAACTAATTACTTATTTTGGAGATTATTTTTCTGCTGAGTATATAATCTACAAGTATATTAATGCTTTGTTTTTGTAAATAAAACCCTACAAATACAAGTACTATTTTAATAATTAATGACACTATGCAAAATTAAATCGGTTCTCATCATTAAGCCTCCCTGTTAAAACCATAAAATCAACATCAAAAGTTATAAATTTGAAAAACATATGACTTTTGATGTGCTTTAAAATTTGGATGAGCACTTTCTTAAAGCAATGCAAAGTATGGGGAAGCAGAAATTTTAACCAGAATGAATCTGAGATAACATCATGATATTCTATAAAAAAAACTACCCAAAAACTTTTAAGTTTTCAGGTAGTATCTTTTAATTTTTAACGATATGTAATTTGTTATTACCTCACTACAAAGATGATATTAACATATGAGTCGTAATTTGCTTTTTTAAGTGTAGTATAATTAAGAACTCCTTGATCACTAATGCTATTTACTTTAATTAATTTGGGGTCATAATACGTAATGTAATAAAATAAATCACTGGCCGATGCATACTGTGGTATTGAGGATGGTGCACCTACACTCTTAAACATAGGGTCTTTAAATTGATTTTTATATTCCATGAATAAATCGATAGTACGTGTAGCCCCTATAGTTTCTGTTGCTATGTTTATTGAGGGCATATAAAATGACTGTTCATTAAAAAGTGTCAGCTTATTCCATACAGGCACTTTCTCAGTACCTATATTTTGAGATATAGAGTTTTCATCAGTATCAAAAACCAATAGACTATGGGCTGGTTTACTGATTGCCCATTTTTGGGCATTACTTAACCTAGGTATAAGTACTCCTTTTTTATTACTTGAAATATCCAAGGCACTGCTCACATCTGGAGTTGATGTTAAAATACCAACCTGACTATATCCCTGAAAATTCACAAAAAAAAACAGGGATAAAATACTAAATTGAAACGCTAATTTTTTAATCATGATATTACTTATTTGTTTCTAATTCATTAATATTTAATAACTCATGGCGAATCATTGGATTTGTTTTCAAACTACAATCAATAATATTTGCTTCTAAAAAAGTCTTTGATAAACCTTTTGTCCCTATGTAAGGCATAACGCTTACCTTATATAATCCTGAATTTGCGAATAAATGATTCATCTCGTAATCATACTTTCCTGCAATAAAATTCTGCATTTCATATGTTCCATCTCCAAAATCCCAGAATAATCCTGTGGGTACAATTATACCATTCGTAATAAGATTTATGTCAAATTTCGCTTCATATCCTTCGCATGTAAATAGCTTAGTTTTATTTTCTGTAATAATATTAGAATGCTTAAAAGAAGGGAACCCCCTTTGAGGTCTATTAGTAAGATATCCAGGAAATGTTCTAATATCAGTTCCTCCTTTATCTGGGTCCATAACAACATGCAAATCTCTATTTCCGTCAGCCGCCCCACTCGAAATAGTTCGTGTTATCCCATAAACTCGTCCGTCACGCCCTAAGCTAAAATTAAATACTTTTGCATCTAAAGCAGTAGGCATTACATTTCCAGCTCTTAAATCACTATATTTTATTTTATAACCTGATTCCACACTCTCATTGCCAGCCCCAAGATAAAAATATTCACCCTTTGGAGAAAAAGCTCCTCCTAATGAATAAATTTTAGTATTTCCCAGCCCCCTAATATCTGAAATCACTCCCGTGGCCGGATTAAAATCGGCAGATAATATTGTATAGGAACCAGCAGCCAAATTAACTAACTTAGTGTTATCTACAGACACTATTGTTGCCCCAATTTGAGCTCCTTTATCAACATCAGGCAAAGGCGGGGTTTTATACATTTTAGGGGTTTTCGAAAATCCTTGCTCTGTTAAGTGCCAAACATAAAAAAATACACCTGTACGATTCACCAACCAATAATCAGTTCCATTTTTATGAGCTACTACTCCAAGATTCTCACCACAATGAGGCATTTTTAATAAACTGTTTTTTGTCGCAACTTCTACTGATCCCATATCATTCGGATTACTCGGATCAATATTAACAACCGAATATCGAATTCCATGACTAACATTTTCCTGAGAAGACACAGTAACCACATAAAATTTCTTGGGGTTATTGGGAGCTGGAATTACAATACCCGACTGCATCGAAATTATACTACCTAGCAATCCGGTTCCGTTGGTCATGATTTCATTTTTCCTATTGTAAATTGTAATTCCATCAGAAGACATTAGTAAGTTTCCCTGAATATCAGATAAGGTAAAGCCACCTCCTAAAGACTTCAATGGACCATTTACTGCTTTAGGTATACCTGAGGTAATCAACCCATTTGAAGAGGTTACCTTTTGAGGGTCATTAAAATTCAAACCAGCGTTGTTACCAAAATACCACCAACTCGATTCACCTTGAGCTTGCATGCTTATGGGAAGCATCATCAAAAAAATTATCCAAAATAATATCCTTTTTTTCATTTTTTTTCTTTATTTAATCACAAATACAATATTCATAAATGAAGCGTATGTAGACTCTTTTATAATTTTATACGCCATAATCCCTTCTTCACTGATAGCATTTACCTGAATAATGTTTTTATCATATTGAGCAATATAGTAGTACAAATCGTTTGCTTTGGGGAAATAAGGTATTGAGATGGGAGCATTGGCACTTCGCGCTGCTGGGGTATTAAATTGTTTTTTATATTCTGCGTATAAATCTAATGTTGCTGACAGTCCCACTTTTGAGGCATCAATAGCCATCGATGGCATGTAAAAAAAACTATTTTGCTTGTCTTTCGCCGATAAACATACCCATACTGGAACTGTTGGCGTTCCTGCATTCTGCGAAATACATTGACTGGTTGTATCATAAACCAATAAACCTGAGGCTGGAGATACAATAGCATTTTTCTGAGTTACATTCATCCTTGGGATTAAAACTCCTGCTTTAGTATTTACCACGTCCAGTGCTGCACTAGGATGTGGGTTTACAGTACCCATACCTGTACCATCGACTTGCGAAAACACCTGCATGGATGTGCAAAGCATTACAAATGTGATAATTGACATTAAAAAATTATTTTTTTTCATAATTGATGTGTTTAATTAAATACTATTCTTTTTTTCTTAGTCTTAAGAATAGTTCTGTTATGATTGGAGAGAACTTACTACTTGTCATCTATCTATTTTATGACAAGACACAAAAAAACCCCGATATGACATATCAGGATTTAACAAAAAACAATTAAATTCTTTTTCTTAATACAAAAGGATGTTAACTATATATTGTTTTAATTCCCTAAATAAAAAGGAATTTTTAAATTTAGTTTACAGGTTTAGTAAAAATCCGAGCTGACATAGCTCCCCGCCCCCAATTAGCATTATCCTCAGATGAAGCTGTAAGCATTCCGAATGTAACTGTATCGTAATTAGATTCGACATATCCATCTACTTTGTATACTATATCCATTGGAATATTTCCAGGATTAGAAATTATATCTACAGCAAAACCAGATATAGGTAATCCCAAAGCAGTTACTTCTGATGGTCCCTTATAGCTACCTACAACAGTATATTTACGAGAACCCATCTCCAATTCGACATCGCTTCCACCATTTACCGACTTAAATAAAGTACACCCTACATAACCAATTGACCCACTTCTGCGGCTTGAGTGCATTACAGGCATATTGTATTTGACTACAACTTGACTTTGTGATTTTGCGGGAATAGTAACAGTAATGCTGAAATTTAAATTTACTGTGCCGCCACGTTGTTGACTTGATATTGGAGAGCTTAGAACAGCATTTTTGTTATCATTGAACGACCAAGGAACAGTTGTACTACTATTATTAACAACATAGCCCAAAATTCCATCACTATTAGATACAACTCGATTGTTATATTCCAAAGTCAATGCCTCTGTATTAACATTTGTCATAGTACGTATTCTGGCTCTTCCATTAACATCTAGCGTTTGATTTGGATTAAGCGTATTAATTCCGACTTGAGTTTGAGAATATCCTAATAAAGAAAAGAGGATTAAGCATAAAATAAAAAGTTTTTTTTCCATTATAAATGTGTATACCGTTTTTTTTTTGTACTAATCATTGCTGATATATAAATATCCTGCCTTATCCTTATAAGCTCCGCTAGACATTTTGAACTTTAGAACATAGAAATATGTCCCCGAGGGTAATCCTTCACCTCTACTTACAGTAACTCTTCCTTCGGAAATTCCTCTAAACCAATTTCCATTGGCCCCATAATTACTAGTTTCAAATACCTTTGCCCCATATCGATTGAAGATCTCTAATGAGTTTTCTGAGAATTTTTCTAATCCAGTAATATTGAAGTAATCATTATGTCCATCACCATTAGGAGAGACTGCATTATAGATAACGATATCATCTAGATTTGGTATTCTTACTTTTGCCAAAGTATAAATCCCTGAATTATCTACAGCCGCTGTCACAGTCTTTTCTCCTCTATCCACAGCCGAAGTGTAATGCTTCCATTGCGATGTAGCATCATCCCATCTTACAATGGCTAAAGATAAATCTTCGTCTTCTTTTGTCAATTCGCCTGGCGTACTTTGATCATGCCAGGTTAATGTTAATGCAACATCTACAGTAGATTGATTACTTTCGAACTCCCAATATTCATTGGTATTAATCAATGCAATCAAGTCCTCTTTTTGATTATGAGGATGTAATGGATTTGAATTTTTAAGTAAATACTTACTTTTGAATAAGTTTCCAGACGAACTAGACTGACTTATAGCTAATGGTCTAAAATAACCGCCATCACCAATAGGATTTTGAAACTCGTTGCTTCCATTCCTTACTACATACCCATCAACATAACTATCGTTGTTTGTATTTATGTGAGTAGCATCTGCTTCAAAAACAACTGTACCTTCCGTATTATTATTAGATACAATTCCTTTATAAAAATCGGAAACTCCATAAATATTAATTGCTGTTGACAATATAAATGCAGGCTGAACCATTCTGTTCTCAAACCGTACATCATTAAATTCACTTAACTCCTTACCAGAAATAACCTGAGCTATATTCAAACCTTTAAAATAGGTTAAGCCAGAAGTTACATTGGGACTAAAAGTCACCAAGCCGTCATTATTATAATTTGAATAAACAATAAAATGTCCATCATTAATAAAATCCCCGGTTGGCTTATTATCAAAATCTGCTACTGTAGCAAATTCAGTACCCGGTTGGATAACTATCTCTCCTGTATTTATGGTTTGTGCGTTAAGTTTACCAATACTAAAAAATAATACTATTGTACCTATTTTTAAATAAAATTTGGCCATACTTTTTAATTTAAAGTGTTAATCTTAAATGTGACAAATTATGTCAAAAACTATATTAAACACCTCAGTTATAGCATTCATAAAAGAGGTGTTTTTTTTTAGTTTGAATTCAAAGAAGCCTACTTGTTAGAATTACTGCTCTCTTCAATTAGTTTTTCTAATCTTTCTAAACGTTGGTTCATTTTTTCAATTTCTTTGTCTTTTGCAATAATTGCATTGTTTTGCTCTATTATATGCAAGTAAATCTCTTCTGTTTTTTCCAATAATTGGATTGATAATTCAGACATATTAAATGAATATCCTTCAGCTGATTTTTCCAATTCATTAATTGGTGTTATACCAGGTAAGTGCTTATGTGTTTTGATGTAATCCTCTATCTCTACAAGTTTTTTAAATTTATAATCCTCTTTAATATCAGAGAATCCTTGGAAATAATCTTCAAATACATAATCGGCATAAGTACTGCTAACAGTTGTAATAGAACCGTTTACTCTTAATTTCTCCCCATCTTTACCAGACGGAGCGTCATAACCAATTCCTACCCAACCTTTCGTATAGATGCTATCTTCATTAGATGTCGCACCAGCTTTAGTTCTTATATTAAACCAAGGCTCTTTAACAATCTTGTCTGCATTCGTCCAAATGGCTTCATTATCGACAGTTTGCAAAATATCCCCAGCGATTTTACTAGCTTTTAGACTAAATTCAGTATTTTTAAAGGCGTTATTAACACCATTTGTAACTGCAATTAAACCTTTTCCTGTTATTGTTCCCGCTCCTGATGTTGGAGGTAAACCTGGCTCTCCTTTTTCTCCTATTACTTTTCCTAGGTCAGCTGTGCTTCCATCAGAATAAGTTATAATAAGATTTCCTGACGTTTTATCAACAATTGTTGAAGCTATTCCTTTTCCATCTTTTCCGTCATTTCCGCTAACTTTAACCCAGTTTCCTCCAGCATCTTTAACGTAAACAATACCGGTTTCTGTGTCAATCCAAGATGTAGCTCCTTCTGGTGGTGAAACACCATCTTTTCCAGGGATACCAGC